>NZ_JBOKRY010000004.1:0-140494 GCF_051972595.1 Simiaoa sp.
AGAGGCTTATAGCCTCAGAGCAAACCACCCGTTAGACGGGTGGTGGTGATTTTTTTCCCATCGTAAGCAGAATATGTTAGTGGATTCTTCCGATATATTGCTGGTGATATTCCCAGTTTGGCTGTAAATTGCTTGATAAAGTAGCTGTCATATTTGAAACCACAGCATTCTGCTATTTCATGTATTTTCATATTGCTGTTGGACAGCAACTCCTGGGATATTTTTAGGCGGTAGTTTAACAAGTATTCCATGCAAGTACAGGAAAACTGTGCTTTGAATTTCTGATTTAAGGAGGTGCGGTTGAGATTTACCAATTCGCACAAAGCACTGAGGGTAATGTTTTCAGCATAATGACTGTGGATATATTCTGCACAGATAGTAGCCGAATTGTAGCTTTCAAGGGGCTCAAATAATTTGAGTTTTTGTTGATCAATAAAAATATCATATAAACTATTCAAAAGTTGCAGGAGCATTCTACGAATTCTACAAGTCCAGAATCCATCACTCTGGGAAAAGGTTTCTGCACCAATCATCAGCATAAGTTCATTAATGTGAATATAGCTTTGAGGGGTGAGAGAGAGGATTCCTTGAAAATGCTCTGTGTGCTTGGTAAACATGTAAAGCTTTGTGCGATCATATGTGTATTGAGGATCGATAGGGATGGAGTCCTCCAGATTGTCAAAACAAAGACATGCTTTAATATACCACGGGTCAAAATGAAAGGATTTAGCACTAAGATTTTCACAGTGAATAAGTTCCACAGCATCGTATTGGGACAGGCATATTACGCAAGGAGAATTTAGCCTGCGAATATGGCTGTTTATTTTGATTGTAGCAGAGCCGCAAGTAATTAAAACAATGGAACAGCGTTTTTTTGCAGGAAGATGGTCTAATATGTCGTAAAAATTAAATTCAATAGGAATAACTCGTTCTTTATGGCGATCCTGTTGTGGCATAAAAAGCTCCTTTAAAATTATATAGTAAAAATGAAGAGTTCTGCAATTTATTGCAAGACTGTTGCAAAAAGTATATAAAAAACATGTATATTTGCAATTGCTGTGGAGGCTAATAGTTGATAAGCTGTAAAAAAGTATAACAAATAAAAGAGGGGATGTAAAGGATGAGACGTATTCTAGGCTACGCAAAGCATTATTGGACATGGATTATGGTGATTATATTGTCCGATCTGGGTTGTTCCATAGCAAATGTATACATAATCGATTTGTTAAAGAGAGTAATTGATTTTTCGATTGCAAAAGAAAGTGATTTACCCTTATGGATATTGATTGTCCAAGCACTTATGGCGGTTTTGGTTGGAATGTTGTCCAATTATCTCGTAGTTCGGATGACAGGAGCCTTTGGAGCTGCCATTTTAAGAGATTTACGTCGTGATATGGTAAATCATATTATGAAGGTTGCACCAAATGATATGGAAAAACAGAATTTCGGAGAAATCATGGAACGATTGTCTTCGGATATCTCGGTCGTAGCCGGATATATGGAGACTTATTTCAAGGATTGCTTGTATGTACCTATTGTAGTAACTGTATTTACAATATACTTGATTGTTATGAATCCCATGCTTGCTGTGTTATGTCTTAGTCCGTTATTTATTATGGTACCTGTTAGTATCAAACTCTTAAAACCGGTAAAAATGGCACAAACCGAGTACGTTAAAAAACTGGGTCTTACAAATAATCAAATACAAGAGGCTTTTGATGGTGTAGATGTAATTAAGTCCTATAATTTGCAGGAGAAAATGCAGAAAAAGTATTATGATGCATTGAAAGAAACATTAGATATTTCGAATAAAAATGATTTATGGCAATACAATATTGAACCGTTGTCGGCTTTGATTAGGGAAGCCCCTACAGCTATTGCATTATGTGCAGGAGGTTATTTGGCACTGAAAGGAGAGTTAACAATTGGTATCCTTGTAGCTTTCATCAGTGGTATCAACAAGATAAACGAGCCTCTGGTGTACGCATATCAATTGGTTGTCAGGACACAGATGGCAATGATATCTGCAAATCGTGTCTTAGAAATTCTGGATATTCCTGTAGAATGTAACAAGGAGAGTGTGCAAGCTTTTAACAAGTCTTCCGGAAAAGTATTTGAATTTAAAAATGTATCCTTTTCCTATATAAATTCAGAAAACGCCAAGCCTGTTCTGGAGCAATTTAATTTATCTGTTCACGAAGGTCAGAAAATTGCGTTAGTTGGAAAAAGTGGTTGCGGTAAAAGTACCATCATGAAGTTGCTATGCAGGCAAAATGAAGTGGATTCAGGGGAAATTTATTTCTTTGGAAACCGTTTTTCGGACATAGCTCCTAATAATGTGAGAGAACAGTTGTCGATAATTGCCCAGGAATCTGTGATATTTCCTATGAGCGTGTCAGATAATATTCGTATTGGCAGACTGGAGGCTGAAAGAGAAGAAATTATAGATGCAGCACAGAAAGCTGGCTGTCATGATTTTATTATGAAATTGCCAGAAGGATATGATACTTTATTAGATGAGCGGGGAAACAATCTTTCCGGTGGACAGAGGCAGAGAATCGCTATCGCCAGAGCTATTTTAAAGGATGCACCGATTATTTTGCTGGACGAGCCTACATCTGCATTGGATGAGGAAACCGAAGAATATGTAAATCAGACACTTTTGTCAATTTCCGAAAGTAAGACATTGATTACTGTTGCACATCGTTTGAATACTATTGTAGATTATGATGAAATTATTGTGTTAGAGGAAGGAAAAATCGTGGAATCTGGAACCCACGAAACACTTATGGAGAAAAAAGGCGTTTATTGGAGAATGTATAATGAATACATTCTGTCAGGAGGTGTTAGCAGATGAAAGAATTAAAGAGATATTTTTCTTATATAGGAAAGTATAAGGTTGCCTATTGGACAGTATTTGTATTTACTTTGGTCAGTTCTGCTGTATTAACCTTTGCCTATCCCTATATGAATAAATTAATTTTCAATGCTTTGGAATATAGAGATATAAAGATTTTTTGGCGTGCATTAGCTCTATGCATTGTGCTTGTGATTTTGAATTGTTTGGCTCCGTACAGAAGATATTTTCAGATAAAAATTGTGCGAAAAATAGTTTTTGACATCAAAATCCGACTTTTTGAGAAGCTTCTAAAATTGGATATGGAATATTATGAAAAAAATCATAGTGGCGATGCTCTCAAGACACTGAATTGGGATGCCAATTCTCTTAAGGATAGCTATTTTTCCCATGTATTCTGGGTGTTTGGAAGATTGGTCAATGGTATAACCTCTATTATGGCAATGTTTATTTATAGTCCTTTACTTATGTTGGTTTCGGTAGGCTTTTGTTTCATAACGGTATTTTCTTCTGTTCGGATTAATAAGCAGATAAAAGAAATGGACAAGGGGATTCAGAAAAAGATTTCTCACCTTACAACACGTTTGAGTGATATTTTATTTGGCTTTACGGAACTTAAAATGTATAAAGGAGCAACTATTGTCTGTGACTATTTTTATGAGGAAAATGGAAATCTTTTGAAGGATGAGCGAATAAGGGCAAGTCGAGCCGGAAGACTTGAGATGATAACTTTTTTCTTGGGAATTCTTGCAAGCTTTGGAACTATTGGTGTAGGTGCGTATCTGGTTTCTTGCGGAAGAATGGATTATGGAACGGTTATGGCAATTGTATCGCTTCAAATGGGTGTCTGTACGATGATTCAAGGTTTTGGTTCTGCACTTACTACGCTTTCTGCATCTTTGGTAAAAGCTGGAAGGGTATTCGATTTTCTTGAGATGGATTGTGAGGAGGGGCGGACAGAAGGAACTTTGTCACTGTTGAAGGACACAACTCCTATAGAGATAGATCGTCTTACTTTTTCTTATGATGGGGAGAAAAGGATATTGAATGATTTTTCTCTATGCATTAAAAAGGGAGAAAAAGTCATACTTATGGGAGAGTCAGGATGTGGCAAAAGTACTTTAATTAAGCTGCTGCTGGGTTTTTATCAAAAGATAAATGGTTCCGTAAAGCTGTATGGACGAGAGCTTAAGGAGTATTCACTTATTCAATTAAGGCAAATCATTACCTATGTCCCACAAAGAAATTATCTTTTTGAAGGAACGATACGAGAAAACATTATGATTGGCGGGATTGGCAGGGAACCTATTACGGAGGATGAAATAGTACATGCTGCCAAAATGGCTTATGCAGATGAATTTATTCGGACACTTCCGCAGGGATACGATACGCCATTAGTTGCAGGTGGAAATAACCTTTCAGTCGGACAGAAACAGCGAATCGCTATAGCGAGAGCATTTTTGAAAGATTCGCCAATTCTTTTATTGGATGAACCATCATCCGCGTTAGATGTTCATAGTGGAAAAATGATAAGTCAGGCATTGAGAGAATTAATGAAAGACAAGGTGGTGATTATGGTTAGTCATAAGAGGGATGGTTTTGACACATTTGACAGAGTGATAAATATGTAAATGATAGTTTCAAAAGTTAATTTCTGATAGGGGTTCATTTCTTAGAAAATAACTATCGTACTAGTTGATATTTAACTAGTATGATAGTTATTTTTTGCAATTGCACTACAATGGGATAGTCTCATATAGGTGCAAAATAGGAATATATGTTGACTTAAAATAGGTATAAATAGAATTATAGTTCAAAGGAAGATTACCTATGAGTGCAACGTATAATGAAATGTTAAAAAGGCTGATAGAAGAGCGAAAACGCTTGGGGTTATCTCAGCAACAAATGGCCCGTTTGGTTCATATTACGCAAAGTAACTACAGTAAAGTGGAAAAGGGGCTACACCGTCTGAGTTATGAAGAGTTAAAATATCTTTCCAAAGCAAACATAGATATTTTTTATATATTTACAGGATATAGATGTGCTGGAAAGTATGTTGCGTATTTCCAACAATGTGCATATGTTGAATTGTGCTGTTATTTAGGCATTATTTATCTACTGATAGTTTTGAATGATTGCAGATCCAATACAGAGCAATGGAAGGATATCGTGAAGAGGGTAAAATATGTGCCATTAGTACTGGATTGTAAAAAGTCTTCCAATATATTTCTTGTTATTAGACACACGACTTGTAGTCGGCAAGAGCCAATGGCTGAAAAATTAGGAGTTGATATCAAAAAATTTCGCGAATTAGAGAAGGACAGATGTTTGCCAGATAGCGAAATTATTTGGAAATTATACAATTTGTTTCATATATCTCCGGCAGTAGTACTGAAGGATAAAAATAGCATGATTAATGAAATATCTTCTCTTCTGGAAGCTGCTGAAGAAAACGGGGCAGAAATAATGGATATTATCAAACAGATATGATAAGGACACAATATGAAAAAGATATTGATACTGGAAGACAACCTTACCACATTAAAAAATCTTACGAAGATTGTTCGGGATCTTGATGAACGGAATGCAGTATTTTCATTTTGCGAGTTGAAAGATGCATATCAGTGTGCTATGGATAGGGTAATTGACTTGTTTATTGTGGATATTATTCTAGATAGAAACAGGCCAGGAGATTCATCTGGACTAAAGTTTGTGGAAAATATCAGAAAAATAAATCACTATGAGTTTGTGCCGATCATATTTGTTACATCTTTAGAAGACGCAAAATTATACACTTACGAGAATCTGCATTGCTATAGTTTTATTGAAAAGCCATTTGATGTAGAAAGACTTAAGCAGTTGGTGGAACAATGCCTACGTTTTGAAGAATCCCGGAATATATCCAAAACGCTATATTTTAGAAAAGACGGAATTATTTTGGCTGTTGAGCGTGAAGACATTGTTTACGCAGAAAGTATTAATCATATAATGCATATTCACACTAAGCAGAGTGACCCTCTTGAGATTCCATATATAACTTTAAAGAAATTTTTGGACGATTTGGATTGCTCGGATTTTATTCAATGCAGTCGAAACACCATAATTAATCAAAAATATATTGATAATTTAGATATTCCTAATCAAGTGATTAAATTGAAAAATGGCTATGGTCGAGTTGGAATAGGTATTAGATTTAAGAAAAATCTAAAAGGTATAGATGTATAGATCGTGCATATCCACAAAAAAGGAGGAAGAGAAGGAGCTTTGTAATAAATGTTATATCATGCGGGACTGATGCTCGAATATATTGCAATAATTGTTACACTTCAAAGAATATACAATAGAAAAGTATGCTTGAATATTGACTCAGTCGGGCTGTGTTTGATGTCTTTAACTATTGTAGAACTTGTGAGATATTACGGACTTAGTAATTTGTTCACAATAATAATATACATACTCATAGGGATATATTGTGTTCGTAAATATAATGACTCAGTCATTGGATCAATAGTAAGCGTTTTACTGTTACTAATAGTTATAGTAGTTTTGCAATATATAGCGATATTTCCTTGTTCATATTTCTTTTCAAATAATTTGGAATTGCAAATGTTAAGTACAAATGGGTTGGTTTTAGCTGCTGCAATATGGATTCTACCATTAGTTAGGATACATAAACTGCATGAGATTTTTATGAAGAGAGATACTTATATTGCTATAATATTGGGAACAGTTATGGCTGTTATTCTGATGATCATGTTAGAAGATAAAATTGGTAAACAAATACATTTAGCATTCTTCACTATTTCGGTACCTATGTTGATTGTTCTTCTCTGGGGGCTAAGTAAATGGCATATTGCTAATGAAGAAGCTAAGAATTCTAAAAATGAATTATCGCTAAATCGGACGATGCAGGGAAAATATGAAGATTTATTGACTTCTGTAAGATTACGGGAACACGGATTTAAGAATCATTTAGCAGCTTTACTGTCTATAAAATATACAAGCCGTTCATATGAGGAGCTAGTTGCAGAACAAGAGCGGTATTATTCTAAGATTTGTGACGAAAATAAATACAATAAGTTGCTATACTTGAAAGACAGTGTTGTTATTGGATTTCTATATGAAAAATTTCGCGTGGCGGAAACAATGGGAGTGAAAATACGCTGTGATATAAAAGGTACTTTTTCTCAATGCGTAATGCCAACCTATCATTTGATTGATATATTGGGAATATTAATTGATAATGCGGTAGAGGCACAAGAGAGTTCAAAAGAAATAAAACAACTAAAATTTCAATTTATGGAAAAAGAGGTAACATATATATTTACTGTTTCCAATCCTTATTTGTATGTGAGTTATGCCGAAATCCAATCTTGGTTCCAAATAGATAAAAGCAGTAAGGGAAAGCATCGTGGACTTGGACTATATAATGTTAAAGAGTTATGTGAGAAATATGACGCCAATATTGTATGCAGAAATAAATTAGATGACAGCGAAAACTGGGTAGAATTCACTCTGGAAATAGCGAAGGCGGATAAGTAATAAAAAACTTATCCGTCTTCCTGCTAATTATTCATTTTCTTCAGAGGGGTAGGGATATTCTCCAAATAAAACAATACTGGGTAGTGAAGTATCCACGATCCATGAAAAAGCAGCAACAGTTACTAAGATATGCGCTATCATTGTGTTGTCTCTCCTTTCTTTTGTATTTTCGCAACAAACAATTGGAGCGAATGCAATATAATCATCCAAACCCCTGCTGTAAGATAGGGATTTTCAGGGATTATATATAGGATTAATGCATACATAAAAATGTTAAGGCAGGTGATATTACGACAAAAATATAATTGCTTTCTAGGAAAATGAGTTCGGTATTTAGAGAGAACCGGACCTATTGAATAGCAGGACATAATACACACAGTTAATAAAAGCAATTGTACATATAAAGGAAGCAATATTTTTGAAAAAAAGAAGATGATAATTCCCATATATGTGGTGGATGCCAGTAGGCACTTTTTGTATGTGTAAAAATGAAGACCACCGGAAAATGTTCTTAAAAAACACATTATTATTAATAAGAAGATATATAGTTTTAGATGGTATTGAAACGCAATACCCATCAGTAGTATTTTGCTTAATTCTGATGAAGTACTTTTGATTACAAAGGTAAGTTGAGCCATTTGATAATTACTTAATCCATATTTGTCTTTAATATATATTTTTATCTTGTCCATACGAAGATCTCCCTTCATCTATTCCAAGAATATCCCATAAAACTGAAAAAACCTCATTTTGAACTGAATATATTGTTTTTTTTACTGACATACAAAAATGGGTAAATAAGCATATGATAAAGCTTTCAGAGAGGAATTCCTTGGATTTTCGGACAATTTTTTTATTAATTAAGTAAATAAGTTATGGCTTATTTGTTTATGATGTAAACTTAGAACTGGAGGTATAGAGCGTATGAACAACGGACAGTTTAACACTACTGGTAATAAGATGTAGAATTATAGCATCTGGAGGTAGATTATGTCGAATATAGAAGTTGGGGCAAGGATAAGAGAACTCCGGGAAATACAAAATTATACAAGAGAAGGTTTGGCTGAAAAAGTGGATATTTCTGCTAAATTTCTTTATGAGATAGAAATGGGCAAGAAGGGATTTTCTGCTGATACATTATGTAGAATATCGAAAGCTTTATCTGTAAGCTGTGATTATATTATGCTTGGTGAGGATGCGGGAAGTGGCGGCAAAGAAAAGATTATTTGTGTATTAGAAAAGCTGGAACCAAAACAAACGAGTAAGATTCAGGATATACTTAAAATTTTATCCGAATTGTGTGAAGTAATATAAATTCAGTTAATAAATAGCATTGTTTAGTAAAAAAGGAAATATTGTCCTCCGCTTTGCAGGATAATGTGAAAAACATTAGTGAGGTGGAGGGTTTTATGAAATTTTGTAGAAGAAAGTCTTTTTGGTGGACAAATAGTATTTTTTGCTCACGATATATAGGATTGAATAGTTTAAAAAAAACAGAAAAGTATACCCTTCCGAAAGTAATTTTGGAAGGGTTTTTGATATTTATCCAAAGTAAGACACCATATATACAATCATTACGTTTTTAGTATACATCCGGAGTAATGGATTGTGTTTTTAGTCGGAGTCTTCTGGGGTATACATAGAGGCAGAGGTCCGCCATGTGTTCTTCACTTCAAGAATTTTAGGAATGGAGAATACAAAATGTCAAAGTGTATAAAGATTAGAATAAAGGATTTCTACAAAGATGCAGTCGGCGAAACTGAATATACATATGTCACCGAGGAGGTCTATGAAGCTTTGGTTAATACTTTCCGAAAAGAAACTCATGCAGAAGAAATGAGAGATTTACGGCACATAACAGTAAACGGTTATGTGGAGGGAATGACAGAAGATTTAATCAAGGAAACGGGAATCTCTCTGGAGGATATGGTAATCAGGCAGATTGAAATAGAGATTTTACAAAAAGCGATGCAGTCACTCACGGAAGTACAAAAAGAGCGACTGCATCTTTATTTTTTTAAGGGAATGACAACTAGAGAAATTGCTGATAAACTGGGTGTTTCTCAAAATGTTGTTTGGAAGTCTATCCGGGGATCTATAAATACTTTAAAAAAATTTTTTGAGTAGAGGGGTGTCAAACGCCGATTTTGTGTGAGTACCTTATGAGAGGTGCTTTATCGGACGGATGGTCTCTTCCGAAAATCTTCTCATGATACGCACATTGACAAATGCCGGAGAAGAGTTTTTACACTTACTTCGAGAGCAACACAGAATTACACCGTGCTTTGCCAGCCATACCCAGCAATCCAGATACATTAGCCATTTCTTGAGCCGTAAACGGGGCGCGAAGATACTCCTGCATTTGTATGTCAAATGTAAAAAAAGATTGCATCTAAGGAGTTGAGCGAGACAACCGAGGATACAGCCGGTCTGTGGTAGACAGGTGCGAAGAAAGAAATGGTCTATAATGATACTCCTTGAGATTAGCCAGCACGCAGTGGTGGAGGTGAGATTCCTGTGATGTCTGTCTGCCTTTTACGGTAGGAACCGCAGACAGTCTGGATTGACTGCCCAGCAAATGCCTTGATGTTTATTCTTTCTGTCTTTGCGGCATTTCGGTTCCGGGGAGTAGTGTCGAATAGGAACCAAAGTATTAAAAGTGAAGGATTATGGCAGTAAGACTTAATAACAGAATTCATGCGGCGGAGGGAGACTTCCGCCGTATTCTTGTGGTATTAAGGTTACCCAAAGGACAAAACGGAGGAAAGCAGAAAATGAAAAAAGAAGATCGGGAAATGATTGAGAAAATCATGGCAACAGAGAAAGTGGGGTATGCGTATGTGTACCCGATGGATGGTGGGGCAAGGAAGGAGCATTACATTTCCATGACTCCAGAGAATATTGCAAATTACATCGGAACGTATATGGTAGAAGCGGAAAGCATGGTGTTCACAGATATCGCAGATAATCTGGAACTGAATACCTTTGGCTGCTTCATTAATACCTGTCCGAGCCGGAAATTATGTATGGAATTACAGGAACTTCTGTTTCCAATCCAGTGTGGAGACGAAGAACCGGGAAAAGTACTGGCAGTAGACAGAAGCGTGGCGGATAAGTATTTTCAGCAAGAGGACGAAGCGGTGACAATGGCAGAAATGAGTATGCCGTAGGAACGCGGGAGGTATTACAAATAATGAGGTTATTCCTTAAAAACAGGGGAAGGAGAAAAGAAAAATGGATTTGAAAAAAACAGAAGAACTTACTGTGAGTAAGATGAAAAGAACATTATCTGTGATTTTAGAGTATGCAAATTCCCTTGCATTAACCGATTTAGAAGAAAATCGGGACAAACTGAAGAGGTGGAAGCGGTTCTCAACTGGAATGGCACAATACTATTGTGTCGAAGGACATGAAGCAAACTGTGATGACATTATCGCAGAAAAGTATACAAATCCTTTTGAGAGAATGCTGGAAGGGAGCAGGGAGGCATTACAGGGTGTTGAGTGTGAGAAAGTTTCCGACGAAATCAAAGAGGAAGCAATTAACGGAATTAACAGATATCGGGAAGATATGCTTATGGAGAATGTTCCGGGATACGAGACTGATATTGAAACGTGTAGCAGTCTCATTGAGGAATTATCGGAGTGGAGTAGACATGTAGAAGAGCAGCAGATGATGGGAATGTAAAAGGAATGATAGGAGAATAATTAGCTGGATATAATTACCGGTATGTGGTAGTGTATGGAGTAGAAAAGCCCGAAATACAAGGAGAACGGATCGTGAAACAATATGCGGTAAAGACGCTGACGGAAGGTAGACATAAGCTGTTCTACATACAGGATAACGAAAGCTATGAAATAGTTTTACATCCCAGTAAGTATCTGAAATACAAAATAGATACGAACTGTTCTCCCAATACGGTGAGAAGAATTGCCTTTGCATTGAGCTATTATATGGAATATCTCAGTCAGCAGGAACTGGAACTGATTGAGGTAGGAGAACTGGGGTATGAGGAGCAAAATAGACACTTTGTACAATTTTTGTATTGGCTGTTAGAAGGCAGACATTTAGAAAAACATAGGAAACAAAGCACTGGAAAAGGAACCTGCAACGCATATTTAAAAAGTGTGTTCGGGTTCTTTTTATATATGGCGGAGTGTGGGCAGATCAAGTATTTAAAGGTTTTAAGCTACAATCAAGTGACGGTGGCAACAAGTGTTGGAATTAAAAGGACGATCCGATCACAGACTTTTAGGGGGTATTTCAAACCAAAAGAGAGAAATGTCCGGGCGGCCGAGGAAGTAGAGATTATAGAGATCCTACAAGCGTGTACAAATACAAGAGATCAGTTGCTTTTACTGATGATTGCAGAAACGGGTTTTCGTATTGGAGAAATCCTGGGTGTAGATTATACAAGGGATATTGATTATCAACGCAAGACTGTTAGAGTATATTTTCGTGATGACAATGAAAATGAAGCCAGAGCGAAAAACGCAGAGCATCGGAGAGCGAGAATCAGTGATGAAACATTTGAGTTTTTGCTGAGTTATCTGAACGAGTACCGGAAGCTGCTACAACGTGGGACATTTTTATTTATCAATATTGAAGGGGATAGGGCTGGCAAGCCCATGATGGTAGGGAGCGTATATGATATGCTCAAACGAATGGAGAAAAAGACAGGACATAAGATTACTCCACATATGCTCAGACGATATTTTGCACGATCCAGAAGACAGGAGAATTGGAATCTGGAAATGATCAGCATGGCATTAGGTCACAAGCACCTGGATACTACTATAAAATATCTCGGGAATCTGGATGACAAATTACTGGAAGCGAGTAAAGAGTTTTATGAAAAACATTCGGAACTGTATGGGATTGACAGATTACTGTAAAGGAGAAAATCTATGCTTGCGGAAGCACTGCGGCTGACAACATCACAGGAAGACATAGACGAATTAACAGCGCAGTTGGAGACAGAGCTTAAGGAATGCGAAGCAACTACAGTTTCCTATAAGAATAAGCTAAAACAGTTCATGATGGAAAATGAGATTTGGCAGATCAGTGAACTGAATTACTATTGGAGAGAGAAGTACTGTGAATATTTAAAGCACAGGATGAGCAAAACTTCCTGTGAATTATACATAAAGACATTTGACCGGGTAAAATTACATTCTCTTAGAAAGCAACCGCAGATAATTCTTGCAGGGAAGAGACAGAGACCAGAGTATGCGGATGAAATACTCTATCTTCCATATCACCCCAATATAGAAATAGCAGAAAGATTTTGCAAGGAAAACAATAAAAACCTGCTAGCATGGGATTTTACCTTAAAAACGGCTGAAAAACTAAAAAGGCAGATATTTCAGGTATTGCATTATTTTATAGAAAATGCCGCTAACAGTGAGAGGATGCATGCACAGCTTGGTGGACTGGCAAGATTATACGATTTCTGTGTGTTGGAACAGATCGAAGATCTGGAGAAATTGGAAATAGATCAAATCGAAAGATTCCAGAAAACATTTACAACAGAATATCAGCGTCACTATTATGCAGGGGTCACATACTGGTGTGGCAGAGCGCTTTTTATGGAAGCAGAAGAAATTCACTGGGATGCGAATGTATGGTATATGGATCGGATGCATCTGCAGCCGGAGAGAATAGATCCAGCGGCCCCCGTAATGTCGCTGTCCTTTGCAGAGGTTACGAATAAAGAGAATCGAAAACTACTACAAAAGTATTTAAGATATGGCATCGGAATTACAAACATCTCTATCAGCAGTTTAAGAACAGAGTTTCTTGTGGTAAGAAAATTTCTGGGAGATATGAATCAGCCGGAGAAGGAAAATATCTGTATGGTGACAGAACAGCAGATGGATGCATGGCTCAGAAGTGAACAACAGCGGGAAGTGCAGGCGGATACATTTAATAAGAAGGTTATGTGTATTCTGCACTTTTTCCAATATTTACAAATTAAAGACTATATCACAGCCATACCGTTTGACCCGAATTATTACCTCAAGAAAACCTTTATGCAACATCATGACCGAAGTGTTGCGCAGGAAACCATGGATCAGATTCGACGGAATCTATATCGATTTCCAGAGGAAGTGAGGTTGATGTATCTGCATCTGTGGGGAGTAGGGCTTCGGATCAGTGAAGTATGTACATTGAAGGGAAACGCCTATTATCTTCAGGGGAAGGATGCCTGGATACAGGTATATCAGATCAAAATGCGAACCTATAAACGCATACCGATACCGATGACTTTGTATCGACTGATGCAGGTTTATATTACAAAATACAAACGTAAGGCTGAGGAATATATATTTCAGAATCGAAATGGTGGGGCGTACAGAAAAACAACTTTTCAACAAACAATGAAACGACTCTGTGAAGAATGCAATATTCAGAATGGCGAATATCTTTTCAAAAGTCATGACTATCGTCATACGCTGGCAACAACATTTTATGATGCCGGTGTTCCTATACAGAGTATTCGGGATTATCTGGGGCATGAGTATGAAGAAATGACACTTCAATATTTGGATTATATGCCAAAGAGAATAGAAAACGCTAATGAAGAGTATTTCAAGAGAAAAAGTCTGGCAAGTTGTCTGAGAAAGGGGGTGGAAAATGGAGAACAGAATCTATATCAGGGAAATGACACAGTACAGAGCGATTGCGTTGACGAAACAGCAGGAGAAGTATATAACTGGGGACCCGTTCTATGATCTGAATGAATTGACAGCAGCGAGTATACGGACAGAAGTGAGAGATTTTCTTGTGGACAGAAGTCAAAAGGTGAATATAGTGACTTTTTGTGCAGAGAGAGTCCGATACAGAAAAATATGCTGTTTTTTAAACAGGTATGCTCAAAATGTGGAAAGTCTGGCTGATATAGAAAAAGAAGTGTGGATGAAAAAGCTGAAGGCATGGATGCTTCAGGAAGGAATAGAAATTACCAAAAAGCGGGAAGGCGTATATGGAACCGCCACTTTTCCAAAGACGAGAGAGTTTGGATATCTGGATGCAATACTGGATTTTGTCAATGAACGAAGGATGATGCAGAGTGGGGTGGCGGAAAAAGAGAAGGATATTTGGCATCTGGAGAAATTGGACATACCGTATAAGGACAATCCTGTTAAAAATGTAAAATCAATCGATTTCACTGCAATATCACAGAAATGTATACGGGAGGAACTAAAAAAAGGAATTTATCTAAATCTTCAAAGTGAGGCGATTGCCTGCGTAAAAAAGGAAATGACAGCCATAAGGCGGCTGTCGAGATATTTAAAAGAAAAACAACCACAAATACAATCTTGCGGGGAACTGAATCGCAATATTATAGAAGAATATCTGACTTACTTGAAAACGGAAGATGTTGGAATGAAATATTTTCATGCAGAGTTGAACCGACTCCGGTCTATATTGGAAAGTATAGGTCACGCCTGTGAATATGGAAATCTGAGTATGCTGTTTCTGAACAGAGATATTCCGCCTGCACGCAGAGGAGAGTTTAGGACATATTCCGATGAAGAACTGAAGAGATTGAACGCAGCGATTGTGGAGATGGATGAGCAGACGGCCAGAATTATGATCATCCACCAGATGTTGGGAACCAGAATATCAGATACACTTACGCTGGAAACGGACTGCCTGTATGAAAAAGAAGAGAATATTATCATACGGATACGGCAAATGAAAAGTAGTACTTATGAGAAACCAATCAGCGCAGAACTGGCGCAGTTAATCAGAATGGCCATTACTTATGCCAGAGAGAAGTACGGAGAAACAAAGTACATTTTTGTTAATGATAAGGATCCTGCAAAACCATTGCAATATGGTACGATACAAAGTCGGATTGTGAAAATGATCCATGAGAAGGATATCCGGGATGATAACGGTAATTTATTTGGATTCGGATCTCATTTGTATAGACATTATTACAGCGTGAAATTGTCAGAGATGCATCTGGACGATTGGACAATAGCACAACTATTGGGGCATAGATCTGTCAGAAACGTAAAGTATTATCGAAAGATGAGTAACCAAGCTCTGGCAGATGATACGAGAGAAGTGCTGAAGATGTTATCAGATCAGATGAAAGAAAGCTTGGATGGTTGGGAGGAAGAATATGAGCAAATACGACAAAATGGTGGAATGTAACCAAAAGGTCAGCAGGGAGAAAATCGACCTCGCCAGAAAAACGATATTGGATATGATGGAAGAAGGGGAAAAGGTGACAATTCCAAAGCTGATGGCACAGACAGGACTGTCGAGAGGTTTTTTCTACAAAAATCCTACCGTGCGAAATCTGCTGGATGAAGCGATGCAGAAACAGGTTGGCATGGTTGATCCTCGGAGAGAGATACTGGATATGGCTATGGACAATGAAATTGTGAAGCTGCATGAACAGATGAAAATACTGCGGGGAGAAAATGAGGAACTTAAGATGGAAAACCAAAGAATGCAAAAAGCGTTGGAAAAGAAAAATGCAAATATTTTAAGAATGCTGTAGGTAGAACAACATAACTGAAATCGAATATTATGGCTTCGCAAGAAGCCATTTACAAACGCATGGTTGGATTGACTATGCGTTTTCTATTATATAAAATGAAAAGAAGAACATGAAACACAGTTGTACATTCTGTTAAGTCCAGTAAAATAGAGAGGTATAGGGAAGGAGCTGCATTTTCTGGATGAGCCGACTAACGATCTGGATATTGCCACCCTGCAGGTACTGGAGGATTATCTGGACACGTTCCCGGGCATCGTCATCGTCGTGTCCCATGACCGGTATTTTCTCGACCGCGTGGTCCGCAGGATCTTCGCCCTGGAGGATACCCGCATGGTGCAGTACGAGGGCGGCTACACGGATTATGCCAATAGAAAAGCCGCAGAAGGAACTACGGAGAGCACGGGAGCGGCGGCAACATCCCAGCCGAAGAACGCCGATGAGGAAAATACTTCTAAGAACTGGAAAAGCGGACAGAAACGCAAATTAAAATTCACCTACCAGGAACAGAAGGATTATGAATCCATCGAAGGGGAAATGGCGGCGTTAGAAGAAAAAATCGCGGCACTGGAAGCGGATTTCTCAAAATACGCCAGTGATTTTGTAAAGCTGAATGAATTAACACAGGAAAAAGAGGCTGCGGAACAGCAGCTGGAAGAAAAAATGGAACGCTGGATGTACTTAGAAGACCTGGCAGCGAGAATTGAACGGGGAGAAGAAAACTGACAGTCAGAAAAATCAGACTGTCAGTCTTCTGCATCGTCGGTAGCTGCTGCCACTGCGGATACCACGGAGGATACCACTGCGATCACTACCGCTAAAAGGATGATTAAAAGCCCACCGGCTAAAAGCATAAACATAAGGCATACTCCCTTTCTTATTAGATTCGTTCTTATCACATAATAACACAATTAGAGAGTGCGAAGCACGGAAAAATTGTTACATCTATGTTTCATTATACCATTTCCGGAATAAAAAACAAGAAAAGTAGTGAAAAGTTAAAAAATTTAGGGTTTGTAAGAAACTGCCCGTAGGGTAAAGTTTTTGTAGGAAAAGTTAATAGAAAAAAGAAATAAAAAGAGTTATAATAAACAAATAGAGAAGGTACTGATAACATGGATTCTTGTGAGGGATGCTTATGGCATATCAGAGAGCAAAAGAAGAAATAGTGGAGGCGTCTCCGCAGACTACGGATGCCGGGAAAGAAGAACTGTATCTGTATTCTCTCCGGAAAATGGCAGAGGATAATGTGGAAAATAATCGTACGGAGCTGACACATCTGCATAACATAAAATCCTTTTTTTATTTGTGCGGAGAAATGATCAAGGAAGAACCGGATCAAAAATATAGTGTCGTGATCCTGGACATTGTTCAGTTTAAAGCGGTGAATGAGTTCTGCGGCAGGAAGGAAGGGGACAGACTGCTAAAATTTATAGCAGAATGTTTTCAGTGGTACGAAGACCATCGGCCGGACACCTATTGCTGTCATATCCGGGCGGATATTTTCTGCCTGTGTACACGGTATGAGGATGTGGGAGAACTGGAGAACATCGTCAGTGAGATCAAGAAAAAGATCGACGAATTCCCCTTCACTTATAAAGTACAGCCTTCCTTCGGCATCGGTATCTCTCCGGAGAGAGAACCGGCAGTCAGTTACCTGAAGGACTGTGCCACCATGGCAATGAACAGTGTCAAGGGAAAGGTATACAAGACCTACGCTGTTTTTGATGACAAAATGCGCAGACAGCTGATGCGGGAACGACAGGTGGAAAATGATATTGTAGGAGCTCTGGAGAATGGAGAACTTCTGCTGTATATACAGCCTAAGGTGAATATGAATACCGGAGAGATCATTGGCGGGGAAGCACTGGTACGCTGGCAACATCCGGAGAAGGGGATGATATCTCCCGGAGAATTTATTCCGGTATTGGAGAAGAACGGTTTTATTATCAATGTGGATGATTATATCTGGGAGAAAGTGTTTGCCTATCTCAGTAAACTCCGAAAGGCGGGGCGAACGCTTGTCCCGATTTCCATCAATGTGTCCAGATTACATGCTTATGACGACAAGCTGACGGATACATTGCTCCGGCTTACGAAAGAATATGAGGTTCCGGCTGGATATGTTCCGTTAGAATTGACAGAAAGCGCGTTCCTCGAGGACGAAGAGGGAATGTATCAGCGGATGGAAAATCTGCGGGCACATGGTTTTTTGGTGTCCATGGACGATTTCGGAACAGGTTATTCCACTATGAATATGTTGAAGAACCAGACACTGGATGAGATCAAGATTGACAGAGAGTTTATCCGGGATCTGGAGAAGGACAAGAGCCGGATCATTATCCGTAATACCATTGCCATGCTGCAGCAGCTTGGGGTACATATTGTCATCGAAGGGGTGGAAACACAGGAACAGAAGAAATTCCTTTTGGGCTGCGGTTGTGCAGATGTACAAGGCTTTCTTTTCTACCGCCCGATGCCGGTGGAGGAATTCGACCGCCTGTTACTCGCCCAGGAACAGGGCTCTCATAGTGCAAAATAGACAAAGACAAAATACACAAAGCAAAAGACCGCATTCTGACTGGATTTTTGAAGAACATCCGTCAGAATACGGTCTTTTTTTGAGCATTATCATGAAAATAGGGAAATAGTTTTAGAGGCATTGACATATCTTTGCAGAGGGAGTAATCTGCATATTACCGACAGGTTCTATCAGAGTCGGTGTCTTATGATCGGGTCATATTCGACCAGGGTTCACATTACAGAAGAAGTGATTTGGAAGCGTTCAAGGGTAGGTTTTTAAAGCCTGAATAGAACGATATTAAGAATTATATACAACGTAATAAAATTTATAATGAAAAGAGGGAGAAAATGGAAGAGGAATTACAGAGACTGATAGAAGATTTCCTGACACAGAAACAGACGCTGTTATTACAGGTGAAGAAGGGGATCCTGGGAAAAGAAGATTTCCTTGCGGAAGCGGAGAAGCACCTGGACAGAAGCTACTCCTTCCCAAAGGATAAAAAAGAAGCGCTGTTAAAGGAATTTGAGCAATATGTGTTTGGATATTCCAGACTGTCACCACTCATGGATGATAAGGAAATCTCAGACATCCGTGTGGTGAGCCATGACTGTATCCGGATCAAGAGGCAGGGAAAACGTATGGACGCCGGGATCGCTTTTACCTCGGAGAGAGAATACCGCCAGTTTATCGACTATATTGCTGCCAGGAATCAGGTGAATATCTCGAATCTGAATGCAATTCAGAGATTTACGGATACGGAGAGCCATCCGGATTTTATTTTCCGATTTACTCTGTCCATGCCGATTGTGAATACGTACAGTGAACCATATCTTTGTATCCGTAAGGTCCCGAAGGCTTTTCCCATGATGTCGGAGCTGGTGGAGAGAGAAATGCTGGACCGGAACACGGCAGAGCTTCTGGTACAGAGATTCCGGCAGGGATCAACGCTGATCTGCGGAGGTAATTCTTCCGGTAAGACCACACTACTGAATGCACTGAAGGAGACACTTCCCGATGATATGGCGATTCTGGTGGCACAGCAGGCGGATGAACTGACGACGATCTACCATCCGGATATGATGTTTCTGCATTCTCTCCCCGGTACTTCGGAGAGTAGTGTGAACTATGACCTGAAGCATATCAGCATCGCGGGACTTACGATGGATGTGGACTTTTTTATTATCGGTGAAGTGAAAGGAGGAGAGGCATTGTATCTGTTAAATGCTGCCTATACGGGACAGATCTGTGCTGCTACGGTTCACGCCCCGTCGGCGGACAGGGCACCGGAGAAGATTGTGGATTATGCCATGTATGACAGCAGGTATTCCCGCAATGAGTTAATGAAAATGATGGACTGCTTTCAGACCCTGGTGTTCATGGAACATTATAAAGTAAAAGAAATTTTTGCCTGCCTTGGCTGGAATGCGGAGAAAGAGAATCTGGAATATGAGAGATTGTTTTGAACAATACCTGAGAGGAGAAACGTATGATCATATACGCATGGATCTTTTGTTTAATATTTATGGGATTTTTGCTCCTTTTCGGTCAGATGACATGGCTGAAAAAGGTGCAGGAACTATTGCGGCGGACAGAGGAAGGGATGGATCAGGCTTCCCATCTGCGGGCACTGGACAACAGACACCGGCTGATGGAACTTAGGCAGAGAAACAGTATCTGGCGCTGCATGGAAGATACTCTGCGATACAGCGGACTGTCGAGAAGATTTCCGGGGTGCACCGCGGAGAAGTGGATCGCAGGGAATCTCCTTATGTATGCCGGCGTGTTCTGTATAGCGCAGGTGGCCGGCGGAAAGGTGACAGTTTCAGTAGCTGTAACGGTGAGCGTAGCGGTTATGGAATGGATGGTCATGAATACCTTACGTTTTTTGGAATTTCGCTCGGTGAACGAGGATTTGTTAAAGTGTCTGAATTTTTTGGGAAATTACAGCCTCACCGCAGGGGAGATCACCTCCGTATTGGGACAGGTCAGCAAATACATGGAGGAACCGCTGCGAAGCGCAATGGAGGAATGTGCTTATGAAGCCCAGATTACCGGAGACCACTCTACAGCACTGCTAACGATGGCGGAAAAGGTAGAGCATCCCAAATTCAAAGAACTGGCAAGAAATCTGGAGATCAGCATACGGTACATGGCTGATCTGACCACACTGGTGGACAGTAGCAGACGCTCCGTGCGGGAATATCTGAGGACAGAGGAAGAACGGAAAGGAATGCTACGGGAGGCAGCAATCAATATGGGGCTTCTGGCAGCCATGTCAATATTTGCACTTCTGACGGTGGATCGTCTGATCGACGAATCCGTTTGGAAGATATTGCTTCAAACGCTTCCGGGACATCTGGCGGCAGGCAGCTATGTGGGGATCTTTTTCCTGTTCCTGCGCAAGGTGTACGGATTCCGGAGATAAGAACATGCCTGCACGGAATTGCAAAAGAGGAAAAGGAGGAAACAAGATTGAGCTTTCGTACATTATGGATACCGCAGCTATTGGAGGCGGTGCTTAGCGGAATATTTGTATTTCGGCTGGGAACGGGCACAACACCGCAGACGATCGTGCACACATGGGAGGAACTGACCGGGCTCGTTCGTCAGAATCAAAAGCTTGGCAGTTGGAGGGAGAAAACAGAAAAAAAGTTGAGGCGCAATGGCGCAAAGTACCATTACGGCAAAAATATTACCGCCATGAAATATTTTTTGGGAAGAATTCTGCTGGCATGTGCAGGGGCAGTGGGAATGTCGGTGATCGGCATCGGATATGCACTGCTTGCAGCGGTACTTTTGTATTATCTGCCGGAGGTGCTTATGATATACATAAACGAGTGCGACAACCGGAGCATGCTGCCGGAGATCAAACTGATCTATCAGGCGTTGGAGGTGCAGATCCATGCAGGAATCTATGCAACAGATGCCCTGACAGAGTGCTGCCAGAGTGTGAGACAGCGGAGACTGCAGCAGGCGCTGATGGAACTGGCAGGGGACCTGGTCATGCAGTCGGATACGTTGACGGCATTATCTGATTTCCAGGAGAAATTCGATAATCGCCAGATAGATGCTTTGTGTATTACTCTGATCCAGGCGGGAGAATCCGGACAGGCTGTGGAACTGTTTCAGGATATGGGAGAACAGCTGAAGGATCTGGAGCTGACGGCATTAAGACACCAGAAGAGCGCGCTCGACCGCAGTATTACGTTCTATCAGCTGGGAATGCTCGGCGCAACCCTGGGGGTGATTCTATATGCCTGTGTGGGATACATGTTCCGGGCGGCAGTGAAATTTTAAATAGGTCCAAAACAAAAGAAAGTAAAAAGAAGCAGAAAAAAGAGGGAGAAACGACAAATGAAAAATCAGTGGATGAGAAAGTGGGAACAGATCAGAAAAACAGTAACGGAATATGCCCTGCGCAAAGAGCCGGGAATCGACGGAATCCTGGTAACAGTGGGATTGTGCATTATTGCACTGCTGCTATGTGTTGTAATGAAAGACAGTCTGACAGCATTCATACAGACCATTGTGACGGCTATGCAGACGAAAGCGGCGGATATTCTCACGGGTGTATAAGATGGGAGCAGATATGGCAGGACGAAAAAGGGAACCCGGAAATGTGGGGGAGATACTGGCGATGGGGTTGTGTGTACTGGCGCTTACAGCGGTGATGTTAAGCTATATGGAGAATGTACAACTGATCGCGAAAAAGGCAGAAGTGGGACAGCTGGCAAGGTGCTATCTGTTGAAAATGGAGACGGTCGGCTATCTGACGGCGCCGGATCAGGCGGAACTAAAAGACCGGTTAGAGGTTCTTGGACTTACGCAGATCGATTATGACGGCAGTTCCCTGGAACCGGTGGGGTATGGCAACGACGTAGTGCTGCAGATCCGGGCACAGCTGGGAGAAGACTATGAAATATACGAGAAGAGAGTATCTACGGCAAAAAATTAAGACAAAGATGTGGGATATAGAACGTGGACAGGTATCCTGGGTGCTCGGACTGTTTCTTCTGCTGTTTTTATCGATTTTATTATGCATGCAGCTGCAGATCGCTCTTTACAGGGAATCCGCTATGTATATGGAAGATGCGCTGGCGTTGTCGGGGCTGGCATCCGCAGTAATCGATGTGGAAGAATACGGCATTACGCAGAAAGTGCGGATCACGGATCCGGAAGAAGCCTATGAACGGTACTGCCATGCCCTGAAGGAGAATCTGGGACTGGATGACGCGTTCTATGCCGGGAACCGGAAGCTGATCTCGGGACAGGTCACGGTACAGCAATATATCCTGTACAATGTCGCGGGGGAGCAGGTGGAAGTATGGCAGAAGGGTGCAGACGGACAGATACAGGAATGGGAAGGAACACTGGGGGAGGTAAAATCCCCCGACGGGCAGTACATAGAACACACCGGTGTATACAGTGAGATCACTTATTTTGTAGAAGGATTTATGGGAACTGACATGGAGGCACATAAGGGAAAACTTGTGGATGTGGTAAGAGAAAATAACAAGGAGAGGGAAGATGAAATTACAGAAGCCGAATAAATGGAATAAAACCATAAAAAACAGAATATGGAACGGCAGCATTTTGGCGGCATTTATTGCTGCCGCTGCGGTATTTGCCGTAATGCTTCAGACTGAGAAGAGGACGCTTGCGGAATACGAGAAAAAGGAGGTATATGTGGCAGCAACGGATATTCCCCGGGGAGAGGAACTGACGCAGGAGAATATCGAAGATTATGTAATGCCTCTGGAGATTGACCAGAGAATCGTGCCGGGGACGGCAGTGATGGACAGGGACAGTCTGTATGGCAGAATAACGGTATGTGATATCGGGCAGGGCAGCGTTATCACCGGGGAAATGACAGAGGGTAAGGAGCAGATTCTGGGAGAAATGACGGAACCGGTGATCGCCGGTTTCCGGGCGGAAGATCTGTACCAGGCTGTGGGAGGTGTCCTGCGCGCCGGGGACAGAATACATATCTATTGCATCGATAAGGATAAAGACGATTTTTCCGGTGAAAATCCGGGCTGGCAGAATCTGTTCGTACAGCAGGTGTTTGATCAGAGCGGCAACATCATTCCCTGTGAGGATACCACTACACCGGCACAGAGAGTGAATATTTATCTGGACAATAAAAATGTGGAGGAGTTTTACAGAAATCTGGCAAAAGGGTCACTGCGGGTCGTTAAGATCTGCAACTGATCCGTCATAGGAAAGACACTGTAAAAAGACCCTGTAAGAAGATGCTGTAAGAAGATACTGCAAGAAGGAGAACTCGCATGACAAAGAAAAAGCGTCGCAGGCTGTGCATTGCTGCTATGCTGGCACTGGGGATCGTACTGTTACTTCCCGTACGGACGGTACAGGCTTATGAGAAGAAGACCATTTATAACAGCCCTTACGTGTCCTTCAGTCCGGACGGGAAAGCATGGACTACCTGTGCCGGAGAGAAAGGATATCGTTGGTATGAAGAAAATACGGTCGTATTTACGGGAATAAAATCTTCTCTGAGAAAGCCCGTTGCGGGAGAACATTATTACAGTGTCAGCCGCATGGGAGAAGTACCGATCGGAGCCTGGAAGGTCTGCTGGCGGAGGGCACAGTGTATTCATAATGCCTATGGGAGAAAACAGGGCTGGCATGGTCTGCGATTTGGTACAGCAAAATGTCAGGGATACTATAATTCCGGCTGGAAACCGGTCTGTGCGGATTGTGGGGAATGGATAGAATCGTGGAACATCTATATGAGCAGAGATGCGGCAGCGACAATCCACTACATGGAGCTTGGCAATGAGGAGACACCGGAGACCTATTATTATCTGTGTCCGTATTGTACCAACCTGGAGCAGGGAGTGACATTCCCGGCACACCGATGCAAGAAGATTTCTCCCAATCAGTATAAGGCAATATATGATGCAAATGCAGATCCCGGATCCTGTGTAGGATTTATGGGGGAAAGCTATCATATGTATGATAACGCGGAAGTTTACGAAGGTGGCGAAGTGACTCCGGTCACCCATCTGACGAAGAACAATTATACCCGTATCGGCTATCTGTTTACCGGGTGGAATACCGCACCGGACGGAAGCGGCGATTCCTACGCGGATGAGGCCGAGATATGTAATCTTGCCACAGCGGATCACCGGGACAGGACGACCTGGACCGACAGAGACAACGGATCGGTCACACTGTACGCCCAATGGACTCCATGTGAGAGTACACTGTGTATCGATGCCGGCGGCGGTAAATATCTGGGTAAAAACATTTTGGAGATTACGGATGTATACGGTAAAAAATACCGCCTGCATACGGAAGGGATTCAGCCGCCGGCCGGATCTACACTGACTTTTGAGACAAACGGTGGAACGGCAGTACCTTCCATCCGGGGAACACAGCATTTTGAAGAATGGACGCGTGTGCTTCCCTTCCTGGGAGAACTGCAGGGAAATGTCTATACCTACTGTGCCACGGAAGGAAATAGGGATACTGTAAAGGCACTGTACCGGAGGGATTGCGTGACTCTGCCGGGGACAGTCAGAGAAGGCTGGTCTTTCGGAGGCTGGTATTATGATAAAGCATTTACATTGCCGGCGGGGGCGGCAGGGGAAGAGATTATTCCTTCCGCTGACAGCACACTGTATGCCCAGTGGGTCGATCTGAAGCTAGAGTCTGCAGACAATTATAAGGCAAATGGTGGGAAGGGTGCAGTGGATCTTAGCTGGTCACAGACGGATCAGAAGAACAAGACCTATCTGCTGT
Organism: Simiaoa sp.; assembly: GCF_051972595.1. Taxonomy (NCBI): domain Bacteria; kingdom Bacillati; phylum Bacillota; class Clostridia; order Lachnospirales; family Lachnospiraceae; genus Simiaoa; species Simiaoa sp. The sequence continues at coordinate 25,210 of NZ_JBOKRY010000004.1, forward strand.
TCCAAAAGAAGGATAACGGCACTTGGACCCGCATCAATTCCGCCGAGGATATCAGCAGCATGACACGGGTCGCGATAACAGAGAATTACAGCGGCAGTGCCGAAGAATATACCATCCCTTACACGGGGCTGTATACGCTTACAGCAGAGGGGGCCCAGGGACAGGATTTTGAATCCTGCACAGGAGGATACGGTGGGCGCGTGTCCGGGACCTTCTGGCTGCAAAAGGGAGAGAAGATCACATGTTTCCCGGGAGGACAGGATGGCGGTAACGGCGGAGGAACTGCTTCTGCTTACGGCAATGGAGGTGGCATGACATCTGTGACATCAGACCGCAAGGGAATCCTGCTCATTGCCGGTGGCGGCGGAGGCGCTTCCCCGGCGGGAGACGGAAAAAGCGGTGGCAGTGCGGAGAGCGCGCGGGAAGAAAGCAGCGGTGAGGACGGAATGGCGGGTGGTGGTGCCGGATACCGGGGAGGAAGTGCTGGAGAGAAGATTGTACACTCCCATACGAATCAATGTTACAGGGAGGCAGCCTATACCCCGGCACTTGGCAGCTGGGAGCACTATGTGACCGGCCATGATGATTATTGTGAGACTTACACTGCCACCAGGGCTTACAGCCATACCAGGGACGACGATCCTTATCATATTATCCGTGCAGGCTGGTCCCGGTATTACTGGGATGAGGGGAATCGGTGGAATACGAGAGGATACCCGGGAATCAACACTAACGGTAATACGAAATTAAATATTTCGGTCTATGCGGACAGCTGGGGATCCTCCTGTAATTTTTCTCTGAATAAGTCACAATATACGATTTTGAACCAGGACGGAAAAGTAATCCTGTCAGGGAGCTTTCGGGATGCGGTTTATTCCATGAGCGGGTCTTCCAGCTCTGCATGGGAGAATCCGGACGGTTCCTGGGGCGGTGCACCGGGCGGCAGTAAGTTCGCCGGTACCTTTCATTTTACCCTGCCGGAGGGGACGACGAAGATCTTCGTAGACCTGAAGTTTTCCCATGACTGTTCGGATGCATGGCTCACTTCGGAGATCACGGGCTTAAGCTTTTCCGGCGGCAGAATGCTGACCTGCGGTTATACGGAGGGACAGGTACTTTCCTCGAAACCGGCTTACGGAGGAAGTAATTATGTGAATATGGCGTATGCCCGGATGTACAAAAGCGAAAGCGGCGTACACCGGGGAGACGGAAGCATACAGATACAGTCCGAGGCAATAGGTTATCAGGAAGAGTGCCATATGGAGGGGGTTGTGGCAACAGACCTGGCAGCACCGGATCGGATCCCTGCGGAAATGACCATGGAAGCACTGGATCATAAGCGGGTACAGATTACCTGGCAGCAGCCAAGTGATAACGGAACCCGGTATTATCATAAGGCGGAGTCCTATCTGACCGGGAGTACTAAAAGACTTTGTACTTCTAATATTACCGGGAATCTGTTGGTCAGCGGCATTGCAGGTTACTATTTCACAATAGACGACGCGGCAGATACAAAGGTGGGAGCGCAGAATGCAAAATACACCGAAAAAACGGTTGCTGAGTTGACTGCAAACGGAAAAACACAGTATTTTCATGTGGCAGCTGTGGACGTGGCAGGCAATGTAGGACCTACGACACATTTTAGTATGAAAGATACCGATGTAAAGTGGAAGATTTATACCGGACCGTTGGAAATAGAGAGCGGAGACAACGTGTATCCTGCGCCGGAGGCAAAAAGCTGGTATGTCCGAGCGGACGGTAAGACCCCGTTCACTTTAAAAAATAATGCTTCTCTGGACGGGGATGCCTGTGAGGAATATCAGCCCAATGAAAATATCTATGAGACCCGAAGCGAAGACGGCACCGTAGCACGCAATATCATCCATACGCCTTCCGGAGAAATCCGTAAGGGCAATATCCGTACCGATGCTTCCGGACTGTCCTATACCACAGAAGGAGTGGCAGTACTGCAGCAATATCCGTATTCCTATACGGTAAGATCGAATCTGTGCAGGGAGCTTACCGGTGTGCAGAAATTCACGATCGACGCGGCTTATTCCGGACAGAGAATCCAGGCGATTCCCATTGCGGAGGCAGATGCGGGAGATACAAAAGTATATTCGACACATGCACTGGATGAAAAAAATAAGATCACGCTGATTGCAGATGGAGAGGCTCCGACAATCTACGGACTGGATCTGTTAGAAGACCGTGAACTGATCGACCGCAGGGAGGGAGAGGTCACCGTTACCGTGACAGCCTCCGACGCGGTCAGCGGCGTAAAAGAATTCTACGTCAGAATACAGAATACCGATAATACGGTAGCGAAGACCTTTGTACCGGATGACACCGGAAGTATCCGGATCGTGATCACGGAGGATGACGCAATGTTCAGCGGGGATTTTACGGTAATGGCATATGCGGCAGATTATGTGGGAAATGAGACGGAGATAACCAAAGGGACAACGGAATTCGGTCTGGAAGCGGATGTTATGAGAATACGGGAACCACAGGGGACGACATTTCGCTGCGGCGAGAGCGGTATACTGACATTTACGGTATGGGGATATGCGGATCTGGTGGAGGTGATCTTCCCGGAAGAGATGACGAGACAGAATCCGGAACTGAACAGGGTCTATGATTATAGGGATCAGCCGGGGTATCGAATCACGGAAAGTATACAGTTCATGGTGCCTCTGTATACACCGGAGAATGAACAGCTGCCGATCACTGTGCGGGCTTATAAAGGGGATAAGAAACTGGAAGATCATCCCCAGATCAGTGTCATCGGTGTGAAAGGAAGTGTATTAGAGGATCTGCGGACGAGACTGCGGTAAACAGACAGGATAACAGGGGAAAACCACAGGACGGGAGCATGCAGAGAGTGCGGAAGGGAGCGGGTGTGATCCGGATTATGGCATATATCATGCTGTCAGGAGGACTTCTGATGGCATCCTGGATGGATAGGAAAGAGTGCCTAGTGTATAATTATGTATGGTGGTGGTGCCTGCCCTGGGCCTGTCTGCTGGCCCTGTCGGAAGGATGGGATATCAGAACCTGGATTACGGCAGCAGGATTTGCAGCCTTGCAGCAGCTGGTATTTGGTCATATGTACGGAAAGGCGGACTGCTATGCTTTTTCGGTGTGTGCATTGGCGGAATGTACCGGGGATACCGGAATCCTATGGCCGTTGTGTCATATGCTGCTGGCGGTGATACTGCTTACGGTGGTGCAGCTGTTTCACGGAAATGTTACGCTAGACGGGAGACTGCGGGTTCCACAGCCGTTTATTCCTTATATTACCGTTTCTTTCTGGATGGTTACGGTGTTACGATATTTTCTGAATGCAACGTATATTTATGCATAAACAGTTGCGTATTTCGGGAAAAAGTGATATAGTAATCAAAGTTTAGGGGAGGATGGCTCCCGTATAAACAGACAGGAGGAAAATATTATGAAAAAAGCAATCGCAATGTTACTTGCAACTGTAATGAGTACAGCAATGCTGACAGGTTGTGGTTCTGATTCCACAACAAAGGAGAGCACCCAGGCTACTGAGAGCAGTGTAGCTGAAACTGCTGCTGCAACTACCGAAGCTGCAGCTACTGAGGCAGCTGATAAGACCGAGGGCGGCGTACTGGTATTCGGTACAAACGCAGAATTCCCTCCCTTTGAGTATGTAGGAGATGACGGAGAGCCTGATGGTTTTGACGTAGCTCTGATCAAGGCAGTAGGAGAGAAGCTGGGCATGGAAGTCCAGGTAGAGAACATGGAGTTCGATTCTCTGGTAAGCTCTATTGGCAACAGAATTGATGGTGCTATCGCAGGCATGACCGTTACCGACGAACGTAAGGAACAGGTGGATTTCTCTGATCCTTATTACGAGGCTGTACAGTTCGTCATCGTACCGGCAGATTCCGATATTGCAACCGCTGATGATCTGAAGAACAAGACGATCGGCAGCCAGCTGGGTACTACCGGAATGTTCCTTTCCGAGGACATTGAAGGTGTTACCGCACAGACCTATAACAGAGCCATCGATGCTGTCAACGATCTGGTAAACGGCAGAGTAGATGCGGTTATCATCGACAAGAACCCTGCAGAAGTATTCAACACGAAGTTCGAAGGCAAGGTTAAGATTATCGATGGTGCAGAGTTCGGTTTCGAGACCGAAGAATATGCAATTGCACTTCCTAAGGGAAGCGAACTGGTAGAGCAGGTAAATCAGGCACTGGCAGATCTGAAGGCAGACGGTACCTTTGATACACTGGTATCTGAGTACATCGGTGAATAATATATACAAAATATGTGTAAAAAATATGCATGAAAATATATATAAAAAAGAAGAGAATGGCTTGTGCCATTCTCTTCTTTTTGCTATATTAAGGTAGGTAATGGCAATTTTTATACATTTCATCATTTCATTTAAGAAAGGCATAGGAAATAACATGCAAAATATCTGGCAACATATTTATGCAGCCTTCATTGAAGCGGACAGATGGAAGCTTTATCTGAAAGGACTGGGAGTAACCTTAGAGGTTTCTTTTTTTGCGGCACTGCTCGGTATTCTGATCGGAACCATAGCAGCATTTTTAAAACTTTCTACGAGAAAGAACGGATCGAAGACCATAGCGTCCCGCATCGCAAGCGCTTATATTGATATTATAAGGGGAACACCTACCACAGTACAGCTACTGATCATGTGGTCCGGTATTCTGGCTACCTGTAAGAACAGTGTGCTGATCGCCAGCCTGACCTTTGGTATTAACTCCGGAGCCTATGTTGCGGAGATCGTAAGAGCAGGTATCCTGGCAGTGGACAAGGGACAGATGGAAGCCGGAAGATCCCTGGGACTGAACAAGCTCCAGACCATGCGCTACATCATTATCCCTCAGGCGTTTAAGAGCATTCTGCCTCCTCTCGGCAATGAATTTATCGTGCTGATCAAGGAGACTTCTATTGTAGGTTACGTAGGAATGAGTGACCTTACCCGTGTGGCAAATCAGATGACTTCCAAGCTGTTCGATGTATTTACACCGCTGCTTGGTATCGCGTTCATCTATTTCGTGCTGACCAAGGTACTGTCTATCCTGCTTGCAAAACTGGAAAGGAGGCTGCGTAAGAGTGATAATCGTTAAAGATCTGCATAAAAGCTTTGAAGATAATCAGGTGTTAAAGGGAGTAAATTACCATATTCATCCCGGAGAGAAGATCGTAGTGGTAGGACCCTCCGGATCCGGTAAGAGTACTTTCCTGCGTTGCCTGAACCTATTGGAGAGACCTACTAGCGGTGAGATATGGTTTGACGGACAGAACATCACGGATCCAAAGATCGACATCAACAAAATCCGTCAGCATATGGGTATGGTGTTCCAGCATTTTAACCTGTTTAATAATCTGACCATCATGAATAATATTACTCTCGCTCCGGTGAAGTTAAAACTGATGAACGAGGAAGAAGCCAAAGAAAATGCGCTGAAGCTGTTAAAGAGAGTAGGGCTGGAGGAAAAAGCGGATGCATATCCTGCCTCCTTAAGCGGCGGTCAGAAGCAGAGAATCGCCATCGTAAGATCCCTGGCAATGAACCCCAGAGTAATGCTGTTCGATGAGCCTACCTCCGCACTGGATCCTGAGATGGTAGGAGAAGTACTGGAAGTTATGAAGGAACTGGCAGAGAGCGGCATGACCATGGTGGTGGTTACCCACGAGATGGGCTTTGCCAGAGAAGTAGGTACGAAGGTGCTCTTTATGGATGGCGGTAATATCGTGGAGGAGAATACGCCGCAGGAATTCTTTACCAATCCCCAGAGTCCGAGATTACAGGAATTTTTATCCAAAGTACTGTAGGAACAGCATCGCATGTAAAAATGCGGGAACGGAGATCCGAAATGATCACAATCTCTTTATGTATGATCGTTAAAAATGAAGAACGGATTCTGGCTAGATGCCTGGACAGTGTGAAAGACCTGGTGGATGAGATCATTATCGTGGATACGGGATCAGCGGATGCCACGAAGCGGATTGCCGCAGAATATACCGATAAGATATACGATTTTACCTGGATCGATGATTTCAGCGCAGCAAGGAATTTCGCCTTTTCCAAGGCGTCGAAGGAATATATATATTCAGCGGATGCGGATGAGGTGCTTTCGGAGGAGAACAGGCAGAGATTCCGCCAGCTGAAAGAAACACTGCTTCCTGAAATTGAGATCGTCCAGATGAAATACGGCAATCAGCTGCACAACGGCACGGTCTATAATTTTGATGAAGAGTATCGTCCCAAATTATTCCGCAGACTGCGGAACTTTGTGTGGGAGGAGCCGATCCATGAAATGGTACGGCTTGCGCCGGTGGTCTATGACAGTGACATCGTGATCACTCACATGCCGGAGCAGAATCATGCAGGCAGAGATCTGGGCAATTTCCGAAAACAGATTGCTGCGGGGAGACAATTATCCAGAAGACTGTACGGCATGTATGCCAGAGAACTGTTCCTGGCAGGAAGTGTGCAGGATCTTCAGGAAGCGGAAAATTACTTCCGGACGGAAGTTTCTTCCCCGGACAGAAGTACGGACGAAATCACGGAAGGCTGTTGTGTGGCAGCCAAAGCGGCCAGACTGCGGGGCGATACCGTGGCGTTTTTCAAGCACACTTCCAAGGTGATCGCGGGAGAAGGGTGTTCGGAGATCTGTTGTGAACTGGGTCATTTTTATGAAGAGAAGCAAGACTACGAAGAAGCAGCCATCTGGTATTATAATGCAGCATATGAGACACGGCCGGCGTTAACGCTTAGAAGCGCAGGAGAAGAACCGTTGCAGGGACTGATCCGGTGCTATGAACAGTTAGGGGTTCCAAAACAGGCGGAAAGCTATCGGAAAGAGTTAAAACAGCGACAGAATGAAAATGAGAAATAACTGCCCGGCACACAGGGTAATGAAGTCATGAAAAAGTGTGCGGAATGAGGAGCAAACAACATTATGAAATGGGAAGAAAATGTACGTAAGGTGGTGCCCTATGTGGCAGGCGAGCAGCCGAACCGCCCGAACATGATCAAACTGAATACCAATGAATGCCCGTATCCTCCAGCACCCGGAGTACGGCAGGCAGCGGAAAATATGGAAAGTGCATCTCTGCGGCTGTATCCGAATTCCAACGCACAGCCCTTAGTGGATGCGCTGGCTGCATACTATCATGTGAAGCCGGAACAGGTATTTGTAGGTGTGGGATCCGACGATGTATTATCCATGGCATTCCTGACCTTTTTCAACAGCGGAAAACCGATCCTGTTCCCGGATGTGACATATTCCTTTTACGATGTATGGGCGGATCTGTACCGGATCCCGTATCGTACCTGTGCCCTGGATGAGAACTGGCACATTGATCCCGAGGATTACAAGCAGCCAAACGGCGGCGTGATCTTCCCGAACCCCAACGCCCCCACCGGTGTGGAGGAATCGCTGGAAATGATCGAAGAGATCCTGCAGGCGAATCCCGATGTGGTAGTGATCGTGGATGAGGCTTATGTGGACTTCGGCGGTAAGAGTGCCCTGCCACTGCTTAAAAAATACGAAAACCTTCTGGTGGTGCAGACTTTTTCCAAGTCCAGAGCCATGGCGGGAATGCGTATCGGTTTCTGCATCGGTAATGAAAAGCTGATCCATTATCTGAATGATGTGAAATTTTCCTTCAACTCCTACACTATGAACCTGCCTTCTCAGGTCATGGGTGTGGAAGCGGTAAAGGATGATGTTTATTTTAAAGAGACTACGGCGAAGATCGTGGCGACCAGAGAGCGCATTAAGAAGGAGCTTTCGCAGCTTGGATTTACTTTTCCGGATTCTAAGGCGAACTTTATCTTCGCTTCTCATAAGGAAGTACCTGCCGAAGAGCTTTTCCTGGCACTTCGTGCAGCAGACATCTATGTCAGACACTGGAACAAAGAAAGAATTGCCAACTCCCTGCGTATCACAGTCGGTACGGATGAAGAGATGGACCGTCTGATCGCTTTCCTGAAAGAATATCTGGAAAAGCGGGCATAATTAAAAAATAAAAGAATTGGAGCAAACACATGTTAAAAAAGTATTTGATCATTTTTCTGGTATCTATGGTTCCTTTGATTGAGCTTCGAGGCGCTGTCCCTATTGCGGTGGGAATGAATCTGCCGCTGCTTCCCAGCTATATTGTCTGCATCCTGGGCAATATGCTTCCTGTGCCGTTTATTTTCTTTTTTGCCAGAAAGGTATTGGAATGGGGCGCAGACAAGCCGGTCATCGGTAAATTCTTCACCTTCTGCCTGGAAAAAGGACATAAGGGTGGCAAGAAACTGCAGGAGAAGGCCGGAAGAGGTCTGTTCGTGGCACTGCTTCTCTTTGTAGGCATTCCGCTTCCGGGAACCGGCGCCTGGACCGGAACTCTGGCAGCCAGTCTGTTAGACATGGACTTTAAGTCCAGTGTCATTGCCGTGATGTTGGGAGTGGTACTGGCAGGTGTGATCATGGGTCTGCTCAGCATGGGCGTATTTGGAGCACTTGGAACTATTTTCTAAAAAAACGGGGATACTGTAATTATGGAAAATACAGAAGAAATCTACACAGACTTTGCAAGAGTATATGACGAACTCATGGACAACACGCCCTATGATATGTGGTGTGACCGCTTAGATGAGCTGATTACGGCTTACGGTGTATCCAAACCTACGCGGGATGCGGAAGGCATTCTGGATTCTGAGCGAAATCTGGTGGTGGACTTAGGGTGCGGAACCGGCACACTGACGGAGCTGTTGTATAAAAAGGGGTATGACTGCATTGGCGTGGATAATTCCGAGGAGATGCTGAACATTGCCATGGACAAAAAAGCACAGAGCGGTTCGGAAATCCTCTATCTTCATCAGGATATGCGGGAACTGGATCTGTATTCTACCGTAGGTACGGTGATCAGTGTCTGTGATTCCGTGAATTATATTCTGGAAGAAGAGGAACTGTTGCAGGTATTTCAGCTGGTGAACAACTATCTCTATCCCGGCGGGGTATTTATCTTTGATTTTAATACCGCCTATAAATACCGGGAAGTCATCGGCAATACCACCATTGCGGAGAACAGAGAGGACTGCAGTTTTATCTGGGAGAATTATTACGATCCGGAAGAAGAGATCAATGAGTATGATCTGACTATCTTCGTACAGGAAGAGGACGATGTTTTCCGGAGATTCACAGAGACCCATTTGCAGCGGGGCTATACGGTGGAGCAGATGCGGGCGCTTGTGGAGCAGGCAGGATTAAAGGTTCTTGAAATCAAGGATTCCGATACCGGTGAAGCAGCGGCTGAGACCAGCGAGAGAGTATATATCGTAGCAAAAGAGCAGCAAAAAAAGCTGCCGTAAGAAAGGTTCGTGGAATAAAATGAAAGATTATATGGTACGCGCAACTGCCGCAAATGCACAGATCCGTGCATTCGCCTGTACAACGAAAGAGACAGTGGAGACGGCTAGAGCAGCGCATAATACAAGCCCGGTGGTTACAGCTGCACTGGGAAGACTCCTCAGTGCCGGAGCTATGATGGGCAGTATGTTAAAAGGAGAAGATGAACTGATCACACTGCAGATCAAGGGAGACGGTCCCGTGGGAGGACTTACAGTGACAGCAGACGGTAACGGACATGTAAAGGGCTACGCGAATGTACCCGATGTGATCCTGCCGGCAAATGCCCAGGGAAAACTGGATGTGGGCGGCGCCGTGGGAAACGGTGTCTTAAGTGTGATAAGGGATATGGGACTGAAGGATCCTTACGTGGGACAGACCGAGTTACAGACCGGTGAGATCGCAGAGGATCTGACCTATTATTTTGCCGTATCCGAGCAGGTGCCTTCCGTGGTGGGACTGGGAGTACTGATGAACAGAGACAACACTGTCAGACAGGCCGGCGGATTCATTGTACAGTTGATGCCCTTCGCAGAGGAGGGGACCATCAGCAGGCTGGAAGAGAATATCAAGAATCTCTCCTCCGTGACCGCTATGCTGGATGCAGGTAAGACTCCGGAGGGGATGCTTGAAGTACTGCTTTTGGGAATGAATCCGGAGATCACCGATACGCTTTCTGTGGAATTTGCCTGCAATTGCAGCAAGGACAGAGTGCGCAAGGCCCTGATCAGTATCGGAAGAGAAGAGCTGCAGTCTATGATCGATGATGATAAGCCGATCGAGGTGAACTGCCATTTCTGTAATAAAAACTATAACTTTACCGTGGATGAATTAAAACAGATGATCCGGTAATGGATTCCGTAAAGTGAGGAAGCTTATGAAACAGGGATTTGTCAAAGTTGCGTCCGCTACACCGTGGATCCGGGTGGCGGATCCGGTCTATAATGCCCGGGCAATCTGTACCCAGGCAAAAGAAGCGGCAGAACACGGAGCGAAGATAATAGTGTTCCCCGAACTGTGCATTACCGGGTATACCTGTAATGATCTCTTTTTGCAGAATCTTTTGCTGAAGAAGGCAAAAGAAGCACTGCTTACGATCGCAGAAGAGACAAGCCGGTTGGAGGCATTACTTTTTGTGGGACTTCCCGTGGAAAAGGACGGTCGTCTGTATAATGTGGCTGCCGCAGTATATCGTGGAAGTATTCTGGGCATGATCCCGAAGAAAAATATTCCGACATATGCGGAATTTTACGAGGGCAGATATTTTACTCCCGGGGAGGAAAGGATAACGAATTTCCGCCTGGGAGAATATGAGGTCCCTTTTGGAACGAATCTTTTGTTTTGTTGTGAGGAATTGCCGGAGCTGGTTCTTGGCTGTGAGATCTGCGAGGACCTGTGGGTGGCGGATCCGCCATCCACTTCCCATGCATTGGCAGGGGCTACGGTGATCGCCAATCTGTCGGCATCTAATGAGACGGTATCCAAGGACGCTTACCGTGAACTATTGGTAAAATCCACCAGCGCAAGACTTCTGTGTGGGTATATTTATACTTCCGCCGGAGAAGGAGAATCCACTCAGGATCTGGTATTCGGAGGGCATAATCTGATTGCGGAGAACGGAACACTGCTGGCACAGTCTTCCCGTTTCGCCACAGGAATTCTCTACACAGACATGGATGTGCTCAAAATAAGCAGCGAGCGCAGAAGAATGGGAACCTTTGGAAAACAGCCGACGGTTTCCTATTGTAAGATTCCGTTTTCCATGGAACTTACGGAGACCAGACTGGAACGGAAGTTCGCGGCGCATCCTTTTGTACCGGAGGATCCGGCTCTTCGCAACAGAAGATGTGAAGATATTTTATCCATTCAGGCGTATGGTCTGAAAAAACGCTATGAACATATCGGTGGTAAGACGGCGGTTCTCGGAATCTCGGGAGGACTGGATTCTACACTGGCACTTTTGGTGACGGTGAGGACGTTTGATCTGTTAGGACTTGCAAGAAAAGGAATCATTGCCGTGACCATGCCCTGCTTCGGTACCACGGACCGGACCTACGAGAATGCCTGCCTGTTAGCGAAGACTCTGGGTACGACACTTCGGGAAGTGGATATCCGTGAGGCAGTGACCGGACATTTCGCAGACATCGGACAAGATATGGAATGTCATGATATTACCTATGAGAACGGACAGGCGAGAGAACGCACACAGGTGCTTATGGATATCGCGAACAAGGAGAATGCCCTGGTCATCGGTACAGGAGACATGTCGGAGCTCGCACTTGGCTGGGCTACCTATAACGGAGACCACATGTCCATGTATGGCGTCAATGCAGGCGTGCCGAAGACACTGGTAAGACACTTAGTGCAGTATTACGCGGATACCTGTGGACAGGAAGAATTGTCGAAAGTACTGAAGGATGTGCTGGATACGCCGGTGAGTCCGGAACTGCTTCCGCCGGTAGAAGGAAATATCGCGCAGAAGACAGAGGATCTTGTGGGACCTTATGAACTGCACGACTTCTTCTTATATTATATGCTGCGCTGCGGCTATGCGCCGGATAAGGTATACCGGATCGCAGAAGAGACCTTTGCCGGAAAATATGATGCAAAGACCATTAAAAAATGGCTGAAAAATTTCTATCGGAGGTTTTTCTCGCAGCAGTTTAAACGCTCCTGCCTGCCGGACGGACCCAAAGTGGGAAGCGTGGCACTTTCCCCCAGAGGGGATCTGCGCATGCCCAGTGATGCCTGTGCAAGGATCTGGCTGGACCGCCTGGAGGAAATATAAAAATATTGTTAAAATTTCGTCGAAATTCTTAATTTTCTGTTTTTTACTTGAAATGGAAAACGGGAAATCGTATATTATAGCTGTACCAAGTTTAGAGGATATGTGGAGGAATAAATATGACTAAGGCGGAAATCTTAAAAAAAGAAATCTTAAGACAGTATCGCAGTGTCAGACAGTTTGCCATGGAGATGAATATTCCTTACAGCACACTGGTAACGGCTCTGGAGCGCGGCATTGAAGGGATGGCATACGGAACAGTTATCAAAATGTGTGACAAGCTGAGTCTGAATCCTGTAGATTTTTCATCATTGGAGAGGGATGCATCCCTGGGAGCACAGCTTTTGGAAAATCGTGTCATGCAGAATTATGTGAAACTGAATCAGACCGGAAGAGATAAGATTCTGGAGCTGATGGATGATTTTGTACAGATTGATAAGTACAAGGCAAAAAACAAGAAAACAAAATAAGAAGTAAAAAACAAGTAAAATAAGTAAAATAAAACAGCTACTGATCGAATCCCCTAAAACGGGGATCAACAGTAGCTGTTGAACATCATACCGCTGTAAGCGCTGGTGGTATAAGGACTGATGAAATTGTGACCGGGATTTTTGTAGGCCACAATTTTTTTGTCTACGTAATCCATGGGATTCAGCGAGACCTGATCGCTTTTGTGTAACAGAGAGCTGCTGAAATCCTTTAATACACTGAAAGCCGACAGATCATTTCCCGAGGCTGCCGCGGTCTGCCGCAGTCTTTCGTCATTGACGGAGAGCATACCGTCATCCTCCAGATGCATTCCCATACTTTCCAAAGAATTGCCATACAGGGAAGCGATGGATGAAAATTCCCGTACCAGCTGTCTGCTTCTGGACTGGGTATTCAGATAGGAAGATGCCGCACGTATGAAATTATTGTAACTGCCTACCAGCTGGTTAATATTGTCGGTGATGGATTCGGTATCTGTCTTCAGCCCGATATGTACCGGTTTATCTTCGGGGCTTACGGCTTTAATCTGTACATCGAACAACTTGCCCACCGTGAAATGGTTGGAAGAGGAAGAACGTTCCTCACCGTTGATCAGGAAGCTTGCGTTGTCAGCGGAATGACTGATATAATTCAGTCCCATATTGTCTACGACACCGGAGGTCTTGCTGGTATGATCATCACTGACCCGGAAATGATACGGTCTGCCGTTCAAAATACCGGTGGCGTCGGATGTCAGGCGGAGTGCGTAACGGGAATCGGATTCCGCTACCTCTGCACGGATGCCGATGTCCGCGTTGTTGATCAGCCTCGACAGCCGCTCCATGATCTGACGGTTGGTATCGCCCTCGTTAATATTGAACTGGAATTCATAGTTCATATCGTTGACCGCAATATCAAAGGAATAAGTATCCGGAGCCAGTGTGGTAGCCAGATCCGGGAGGAAATATCCAAGATTCTCCTGGGGAGTGGCAAGGGTGCGTACCTCCAGATCGAATTCGGGAGAAGCAGCGGAAGAGGCTTCGGAACCGATATAGGTGACCTCAGCGATATCGTTGTTGGTGGAATAGGCACTTTTTTTACGGAACATGCCGTCCTGCTCCAGCCCGCCGAGCTGAGCGATGGAGTTGTGAAGCTCTCTGGCGTTCTCCTTGACATCCACAGCATAATACTGAGTATCCTTACTGGTGGTGGGGAGATACCAGGGTGCATCCTTGTTCAGTTTTATGATGGAATTATAGACACTGCGAAGTTCGCTCTTTTTATGTGTGTCGTATTTCGTCAGCTGTCTGGGCGAGTACGCCGTCAGATAATTATTGTAAACAGTATTGAGAACTGCACTCATAGATATCTCCTTTCTCCTCCGTAATCAAGGAAATTTTAGATGTCGCGGTCAAAAGCCCCCGACTTTGATGCCTGCGGATTGCTCCGTGCTGCGCACTCTCACAATCCTCCCCTCTATTCGCATATCGTGGGATTATCATCCCACTTTTATGCTCATATCGGGGCGGGTCCTAAGGTCTTTCACCCACATATGAGCAAGCTCATGTGGGCTTAGACCTGTTGACCCTGGCATTTATTTTATAAAAAATTACAGTAACCCACTTTTATGAGAGGATTATAGCATAAATAATAAGAAGAAACAAGAAAAATAAAGGGATTTTCGGGAAAAACAGTTGACGGACAGGGCGGATTATGGTATAGTATCCAAGCGAGATGAGATTTAGGTCTTTTTTTTATGCTTAAATTTAGAGATCAGAAAACAAGTGGAGGTAGAAAAATGCGTACAAAAATTACTTTAGCATGTACCGAGTGCAAGCAGCGTAACTACAATACTACCAAGGATAAGAAGACTCATCCTGATAGAATGGAAACCAAGAAGTATTGTAGATTCTGCAAAACACATACATTGCACAAAGAAACCAAATAATCAGCCGTTCTAACATGGGAGGTCGAAATGGGAGATTCCGCAGAAAAACAGAAGCGCCCCAGTTTCTTCAAAGGCGTAAAAGCTGAATTTAAGAAAATTTCATGGCCGGACAGACAATCCACATTGAAGCAATCCGTAGCGGTTGTTGCAATTTCAGTTGTAGTTGGTGTGATTATTGCAGTGCTGGATTATTTTATTCAGTACGGCGTAAACTTCTTAACATCATTATAGAGCGAGGGTGATTGTATGGCAGAGGCAAAATGGTATGTAGTCCATACCTATTCAGGATATGAGAACAAGGTCAAAGCCAATATCGAGAAGACCATAGAGAACAACAAGAATCTGGCAGAACAGATTCTTGAGGTAAGAGTCCCTATGCAGGATGTGGTGGAACTGAAGGACGGAGCCCGCAAGACGGTATCCAAGAAGATGTTCCCCGGATACGTACTTCTTAATATGGAAATGAACGATGATACCTGGTATGTCGTTCGTAATACCCGTGGTGTGACCGGTTTCGTAGGTCCCGGAAGTAAACCTGTACCTCTTACAGAAGCTGAGATGAAGCCTTTGGGCATTAAGACCGAGAATGTATCGATCGACTTTGGCGAGGGCGACAGCATTGCTGTTGTGGCCGGAGTATGGAAAGATACCGTCGGCGTGGTGCAGAAACTGGACTATGGCAAACAGACAGCTACCATCAATGTAGAACTGTTTGGAAGAGAGACCCCTGTGGAAATCAGCTTTGCAGAGGTCAGAAAGCTTTAAAAGCAGACAAAGATATTTTCTTCCGGAAATCTCCGGGATAAAATATAAACTTTCTGGTCCGTAAGGATCGGAAAGAGGCAGCACAAAAGGAACGGAAACGTTCCAGTGGGAGCAGGGGGCAGCACCAAAGCAGCCTGCGCCGAATTACCACATTATAGGAGGTGCCACAATGGCAAAGAAAGTAGAAGGATATATCAAGTTACAGATCCCTGCCGGCAAAGCAACACCGGCTCCCCCTGTTGGTCCTGCACTTGGACAGCACGGGGTGAACATCGTTGAATTTACAAAGCAGTTCAACGCAAGAACAGCAGACAAGGGAGATCTTATCATTCCCGTAGTTATTACTGTATATGCAGACAGAAGCTTTAGTTTCGTTACAAAGACTCCCCCTGCAGCAGTACTGTTAAAGAAAGCCTGCAACATCAAGTCCGGTTCCGGCGTTCCCAACAAGACCAAGGTAGCTACCATTTCCAAGGCTAAGGTTCAGGAGATCGCTGAGATGAAGATGCCGGATCTGAATGCAGCAAGCCTGGAAGCAGCTATGAGCATGATCGCTGGTACTGCGCGCAGCATGGGTATTGTTGTTGAGGAGTAACTTATAAATATTTGGGAGGCAATCGACAATGAGATTGCCGCTGGAACCTAGGAGGTAAAATAATGAAACATGGTAAGAAATATACCGAAGCTGCCAAGCTGGTAGATCGCGCTACATTCTATGAGCCTAACGATGCTATCGCTCTGGTTAAGAAAACTGCAACTGCTAAATTCGATGAGACCATCGAAGTTCACATCAGAACCGGTTGTGACGGACGTCACGCTGAGCAGCAGATCCGTGGCGCAGTTGTACTGCCTAACGGAACCGGTAAGACTGTAAAAGTTCTGGTATTCGCAAAGGGCGATAAGATCAACGAGGCTGAAGCAGCAGGCGCTGATTATGTTGGCGGCGAAGAGCTGATCCCGAAGATCCAGAACGAAGGATGGCTGGACTTCGATGTTGTAGTAGCAACCCCTGATATGATGGGTGTTGTAGGTCGTCTGGGTAAGGTTCTCGGACCTAAGGGCTTAATGCCTAACCCTAAGGCTGGTACCGTAACCATGGATGTAACCAAGGCAGTTAACGATATCAAAGCCGGTAAGATCGAGTACAGACTTGACAAGACCAACATCGTACATGTTCCCGTTGGTAAGGCTTCTTTCTCTGAGGAAGCTCTGCAGGAGAACTTCAATGCACTTATGGACGCTATCGTAAAGGCTAAGCCCAGCGCATTAAAGGGTCAGTATCTGAGAAGCATCACCTTGACCAGCACTATGGGACCTGGCGTTAAGGTCAGCGTTGCAAAATTCTAATCTGATCTCTAATCTAATTAGATAATAAAAAGGAGCGATAATTATCGCTCCTTTTTGCTTTCGGAAAGCATTCTTTCTTCCACATGCTTCAGGTGCTCAGACAGAGCAACCTTTGCAAATTCCCGCTGACCTTTTTTTAGAAATGCAATAATATTTTCGTGCTCGATGAGAGCATCTTGTCTGTTTTGCGGAAGAGTTCCGGACAGAACATTGATCCTTACCATAACGTTGTTGATGTTTTGAATAAATTCAATCAGGGAAGCATTGTCACAGCACGCAGCAATTGCACAGTGAAATTCCTTGTCCAGCTCTGCAAATCTGAGATTATCCTCCGGATGTGTGGCGATTAATTCATGCTGTTCCCGGTCGATCCGCTCCAGCTCCTGAAGCTTTGCTTCCGATAATGGAAAACTGGCGGAATCAATAGCCATACATTCCAGTACAGTGCGGACTTTTGAGGTATCCTGCACATTTT
Source organism: Simiaoa sp. (assembly GCF_051972595.1). Classification (NCBI taxonomy): domain Bacteria; kingdom Bacillati; phylum Bacillota; class Clostridia; order Lachnospirales; family Lachnospiraceae; genus Simiaoa; species Simiaoa sp. The sequence continues at coordinate 42,414 of NZ_JBOKRY010000004.1, forward strand.
TCTCCGTAATGGTAGATACATAAATATGTCCGGTGGCATCCTGACTTAATAATTTCTCATATACCAGCTGTTGAAGAGCAGACCGTATAGGAGTACGACTGATGGAAAGCATACTGCTCAGCTGTTCTTCGGTCAGAGAGGTACCCGGTTTCAGGGTATTGGTATTGATAGCCTGACGGATCTGTTCATAAGCCTGATCTTTTAATGTAATGTTTTTTCGAATAGGTTTTAATTCCATAGAAAGTCTTCCCTTTCACTTAATGTATACATTTATACTACTATAAAAATGTGAGCTCTGCAAGTATAAAAGAAAAAACCCTATAAAATAGGAATGATTGTATTGACAGATGAATAAACATATGCTAAAACTGTATACAGTACACATGGCAAAGGGGCCGGACAATGAGATGTCTGGCTCCTTTGTACGTTGTTGAAAAGAAATATCAGAATATAGGTGATAGGAAAAGGAAGGTGACGGATATGAGAGAGGATATGATTCAGATAACAAAAGAAATGGTTAAGATCCCGAGTATCAACACCACGGAGGGCGAAAAAAAGATCGGAGAGTACATAGAGAATTTTATCAGAGAAATTCCCTATTTTAAAAAGCATCCGGAGCAGGTAATCGTTCGGGAATTAAAAAACGATTCTCTTCACAGAAGAAATGTCATCGCTATCCTGTTGGGAGAAAAGGAGCCAAACGGAAAAACATTGTTATTTCATGGGCACACAGATACGGTGGGACTCGAAGGTTATGGTGCATTAGAGAATTATGCCTGTGATCCGGAGCAGTTGATACAGCGTCTGGAAGACGTGGAGTTGCCGGAGGAAGTACGAAAGGACCTGCGATCCGGAGATTATATGTTTGGCAGAGGCACCTGCGATATGAAGGACGGAGATGCAGTATTTCTCGGTATTCTGAAGGACGCCTGTGAGCATCCGGAGGAACTGTCAGGAAACATTGTGGTATCCTTCAATCCGGTGGAAGAAAATTTGCATACCGGAATCATAGAGGCAACGGATATACTTGTGGAATTAAAAGAAAAATATCACCTTTCATATATTCTGGGAATTAACAATGATTATATCTGCCCTCTGTATCCTGGGGATGAGGTCAAGACAATTTATATAGGCATGGTAGGAAAACTACTTCCCTGTTTCTATATTCAGGGAAAAGAAACGCATGTGGGGCAATGCTTTGAAGGGCTGGATGCATCCATGATAGCGGCAGAACTGGTGCGCAGAATTCATCTGAATCATGATTTTATCGACGAGTACGAGGGTGAATATACCTATCCGCCCAGTGTCCTGAAAATGAAAGATCTGAAGCCCTGGTACAATGTTCAGACCACTGGGGAAGCTCTGGTATACTTCAACTATTTTGTACATAACGCGACCATTGATGCGATCACTGGCAAATTGAAGAAGGCTGCAGAGGAAGTAATGGAGACAATCCTTGAGAGAACTCGTCGGGAAATCGAGTGGTTTTCTGCAAAAAGCGGAAATAACATCAGCGTCCGGGATTATAAATGTAAGGTCATGACCTATGAAGAGTTATATGAAAAAGTCAGAAAAATCAAAGGATTTTCAGAAGAAGAGATGCACCGTCGGATGGAAGAGGAAGTAAGAAGCGGAGTCGATAAGAGAGAGGTTCCTATTGCCATGATCCGATACCTGCTGCATACAGCGGGAATTACTTCGCCGACCATTGTTATGTATTATGCAGCACCCTACTGTCCTCACAATACGCTGCAGGAAAAAAGCGAAAAACTGATCGGAGAGCTCCGGAAGCTGACAGATGAAATGTCCGCAGAGTATAACGTGACATACCGCATCATGAGATTCTATCCCAGCCTGTCAGACAGCAGTTACCTTAATATTGATGATCCGGAAGAGTCGGTAGAAGCATTGGTGAAAAATTTCCCGGGATTCGATACGCTGTATCCACTACCATTACAAAATATCCGGAAACTGGCAATTCCGGCAGTAAACTTTGGGGGCTTTGGAAAGGATGCCCATAAATGGACAGAACGTGTTAATGTACCCTACACCTTTGAACTGCTTCCGAAGCTGCTCCAGAAAACGATTGATCATTATCTGAAATAAAGGAGGAGATGAGATGCGTAAGCTCGTATTAAGTGGAAAAGGAATTTTTACAGGGCGGGGGTCTTTGGAGGCATTGGAGCAATATTCTTTTGAGAAGGTCATGATCGTCACCGGAGGAAGCTCCATGATGCGGACCGGTGTGGTGGACCGGGTCAGAGGTATGTTAGAAAAAAATAACAGCCATATTGTGGTATATTCCGGAGTGCCGAAAAACCCGTCTATTGCGGACGTACAAAAAGGACTGGAGCAATGTCTTGCGTTTGGCCCGGATTGTATTTTAGCTTTGGGCGGAGGTTCTGCCATGGATTGTGCCAAAGCAATCCTGCTGTTCTATGAGTTCCCGTATCTGACATTCGAAAATGTTCTGGAATATAATTCCCGTGGAGAAATTCCCACAGAGAGGAAAACAGCACTGATCTGTGTCCCTTCTACTTCGGGAACCGGTTCAGAGGTTACCAGGGGGACTGTGATCACGGATCCAGAACAGGAACTCAAGGTACCGATCATGACAGACTGCCTTCGCCCGGATCTGGCGATCCTGGATCCGGATATCGTGATGACTATGCCGAAAAATATAGCAGCTGAGACAGGAATGGATGCTCTGACTCATGCCATTGAGGCATACACCAACCATAATCTGGACGATTTTGACGAAGGGCTGTGCAGCTCTGCAATTGTCGGGATTATGGAATGGCTTCCGAAATCGGTGCTGGAAGAGGATCCTGTGGCCCGGGAAAAGGTTCACAATTTCCAGGCTATGGCAGGCATCGGTTTTGCCAATGTGGGACTGGGAATGGTCCATGGAATCGCACATTCCTTCGGTGCAGCCTATGATATGGCGCATGGACTGACAAATGCTGTTATCTTGCCTTATGTTCTGCAATATAACAGTCGGGATCCGCTGGTAAAGGCAAAGCTTACGGAATTATCGTATCGCTGTCACTGTGAAGACATTATATTAAAAATTGAGGAAATGCGGGAACAACTGGGGATTCCTCGCTGCTTCCGGGAGGCAGGGATCACGGAGGAGATGTTTAGGGAGAAACACGATCTGTTGCTTCAGCATGCCATGCTGGGAGCAACAAAGGTGAATCCGGTGAAAATGACAGTGGAAGAGATGGATAAAATGTTGACTCAGGTCTATATGGGAAAACGGGAAGAAAAATAGTAGGAGAAAAAAGGAGGAATTATGATGAGCAGTATGTATGAAAGATGCAGCAAGGTAATGCCGGCGGTGGCCAACCGGGCAACGACTCTTGGAATCGTGGACGGTGAAGGGTGTTATGTTTATACGGAGGATGGACGAAGAATTCTGGATTTTGCCAGTGGTGTTGCTGTAAATAATCTTGGAAATAAAAATCCTGAGGTGGTGGAGGCCATCCGGGAACAACTGGACACTATGATCCACGTGGGGCACAATGTGGTCTACAATGAATCTTATGTAAAACTGGCAGAACGTCTGGTGGAACTGACAGGAGGGGATACCAAAGTGTATTTCAGCAACTCCGGTGCAGAAGTCAATGACGGAGCAATGAAGCTGGCAAAATATGTCACGCGCAGACCGGGCATTATTGCTTTCCGAAACTCTTTTCACGGAAGAACCATCGGCTCCATGTCCATTACAGGCTCCAGCAGTGCCTATCGGAAATTTTATGAGCCGTTGATGCCTTCCGTATACTGGGCGGATTATGCAAACTGTCATCATTGTCCATTTGGTAAAACAGAAGGGGAATGCCATATGGAATGTCTGAAGCAGTTTGATGCGATCTTCGCAAAACAGATCGATCCGGAATGTGTGGCAGCGATCATTGCGGAACCGGTACAGGGAGAAGGAGGGTACATTCCTCCTAAGCCGGAATTTTTAAAGGGACTTCGGGAGATCTGTGACAGGTATGGCATCATGTTAATCTTTGACGAAGTACAGACCGGTATCGGCAGAACAGGAGAGCTTTATGCATATCAGACGTTTGGTGTGAAGCCGGATATTCTGACATCTGCCAAGGCTTTGGGGGGAGGTGTCCCCTTGGCGGCAATCATTGCCAAAAAAGAAATTATGGATCAATGGCCTGCAGGCGCTCACGGAGGAACCTTTGGCGGTAATCCGCTGGCTTGTGCCGCGGGGTTGAAAACGCTGGAAATCATTGAAAGAGATCATCTGTTAGAAAATGCAAGAAAACAGGGTGCATATATGCGTGAAAAACTAAACGGACTAAGGAGCAGGTATCCGAAGCGTATCGGAGATGTCAGAGGCGTCGGCCTGATGAATGCCATGGAGCTGGTGACAGAAAACGGAGAACCGGATGCGTCTCTGACAGGACAGATCAAGCAAAAAGCTTTGGAGAAGGACTTACTGTTGCTGACTTGTGGCAGTGATCATAATGTGGTCCGCTTTATCGCACCGCTGACCGTTACCGGACAGGAAATAGACATTGCCATCCATATTCTGGAGGAAGTATTAGAGGAATTGCTATGATTTTATGCAGACAGCTGCTGATATTGTTTTTCTTTATGCTGCTGGGATTTGGTATGGCAAAAAGGAAAATACTGGATCGGCACAATAGTGTTTTCCTGTCGTGGCTGATCGTCAACGTGGCGAATCCGGCCCTGATTCTTTCCGGTGGTATCGGAAACAGCATTGACAGACGGGAATTGTTCAAGGTAGTTCTGGTTGCAGCAGGTGTTTACCTGTTTCTGATCGTTGTTTCGGAGATAGCGGTTAAACTTCTTGGAGTAGACCGGAAAGAAACAGGGATCTATAAAGTGCTGCTGATATTTACTAACATGGGATTTATGGGATTCCCACTGCTGGATGCTATGTACGGGGCGGAGGCTTTACTATACGGAGCAGTATTTTTGCTGCTTTTTAATCTTCTGATCTATACTTACGGTATTTTCCGTATTGCGGGTACTGCAGGGAGTCCGGCAGAGATTCTCAAGAAATTTGTGAATCCCGGCGTGGCAGCGGGGGTACTGGCGATCATGCTGGCGTTTCTCCGGGTAGAACTGCCGGGAAGTGTGAATCAGACAGTATCCATGTTGAGCAATCTGACAGCTCCTTTAAGCATGATGGTGATCGGAGCCTCCTTTTTGGAGGTACAATGGAAAGGATTTTTAAGGGACATCAGATTATTGATCTTTGTAGCCTTAAGGCTTGTGATCATACCAGTGTTGGGAATGCTGATCCTTCGAAATTTTGTCAGTAATCAGTATTTGCTGGGAGTGTGCTTCGTGACTTTGGCAGCCCCTTCCGGGTCCATGGCTGCTATGCTGGCAAGACAGTACCGGGCTGATTATGTGACAGCATCCAAGGGGATCGGACTGACAACTTTGCTGTCTGTGATCACTATGCCACTATTGTTCTGGGTGTTGCAACTAAGATAACCGGATGAATGGATAACTGGAAAGGAGAATGTGCTATGGCAACGTTGCAGATGTATATGAATCAAAGTAAGATCGAAAATATGTTTACTTCGGAAGTGTATGAGGAAGTCTGGGGAAAAAAATTTGGTGTGGATAATTCTGTGGGAAAGATCCGCAGAATTCTGCTTCACTGTCCCGGCGAGGAGATCAGGCAGCTGAAGGACGGTGTGTATGAGGAAGAGGCGGGAGCCAGAATATTGAAAAGTCCCTCCGGTAGAATACGTAATTACTGGAAGGGGACGGAGCTTCCCAATCTTGAGCTACTGCAAAAGCAGCACAATCATATGGCGGAGCTTTTACAAAAAGAAGGGATAGAGGTGAATTATCTTATTGATCCCACTTATTATTGGACCAACCTGACCTTTACGAGAGATGTGGCACTGATGACGCCCAAGGGAGCTATCCTGACCAGGTTTGCTATGTATTTTCATCAGGGAGATACTTACGTGACCCAAAAATTCCTGGCAGAACAGAATATTCCCATCATAGGTGCCATTCAGGGCAGGGGAACTGTGGAGGGAGGCTCATTTTCCCTGTTGGATCCGCATACGGCAATTATTGGACGGTCCGTCCGGATTAATGATGAAGGAATTGAACAGCTTCGTACCCTGCTGTCCTATCAGGGAATTGATCTGATCGTGATCGATATGCCCGCTTATTATATTCATCTGGATGAGGCATTTGTTCCGGTGGACCGGAACAAATTATTGGTCAGTACCTTTATTTTGCCGCACTGGTTCCTGCATATGCTTAAAGAGCGCGGGTACGAACTCATAGAGACGGATAGAGAGGATCCTATGTTGACCAACAATTGTATTGCCTTAGAACCGGGAAAAGTCCTTTTTTCTGAAAAAGGTATACGCACAGCAAAGAATCTGGAAAAGGCAGGAATCGATGTCATTCCGGTAGATATTTCGGAGATCAATAAGCTCGGAGGAGGAATTCATTGTTCTACACTTCCTCTGCTTCGGGATTCCATTCAGGAGGAATAAAAATGAGTGAAAAAAAGTATGTTATCACAGTATCCAGACAGTTTGGCAGCCTGGGGAGACCTATTGCCCGAAAGCTTGCGGAACGACTGGGTATTAAATATTATGACAGAGATATCGTGGATATGACGGCTAAAAAAATGAATATGCGGGCGTCGGAGATCGTGGAACTGGAAGAGTCTGTGCAGGGAGGCTTTTTTCGCATGAAGTACCCTCTGGGAATGGGAACCGGTAATATCCGGGATCAGATCTTTGAGAATCAGAAGACGATCATAAAGGAACTGGCAGAAAAAGAATCCTGTGTGATCGTGGGAAGATGTGCAGATTCCATTTTGTCAGCCTATGAGAATACCATGCATGTGTATATCTATGCATCGGCGGAGAAAAGGTTTGAGAATTGCAAAAAGGAGTTCGGCATGGAACCTGATGAAGCCAGGCGGATGATGCTGGAGGTGGATAAAGCAAGAGAACGTTATCATCTGGAGTATGCAGGCTATCTGCCCCAGGATCCGAATCATAAAAATCTGATGATCGATGCCGGTATACTGGGAGTGGACAAAACGGTGGAACTTCTGGAGAATTACGTGAAACTGTTTTTACAGTGTGAAACCTATAAGAAAACAAATAAATGTATACAATTTTAATGTTTTTAGAATTGACTATTGACAAAGCTTCGAGAATATGGTAGCATCTGCAACATAAAGTTAATGAATACGGTATACAAAACGAAGGCGTTTCTACAGAGTAGAAGCGCCTTTTTCTGTATAGCCGGAAGTCGGATAGTGCGGCTTGCGGAAGAAGGAGAGAACTATGCAAGAGGAAAAGAATGTAATCATTTCAGTAAAAAATCTATCGAAAAATTACAGCACACTTGCTGTTCTGAAAGATATTAATCTGGAGGTCAGAAAAGGAGAGGTGATCGCAATCATCGGGCCGTCGGGATCCGGAAAAAGCACTATGCTTCGCTGCATGAATGCACTGGAGACTATCAGCGGCGGAGAAATTTACTATAAAGGGGAGCCAATCTCCACAAGAAAAAAATATACAAAACTTCGCGAAGAGGTAGGAATGGTGTTCCAACATTTCAATCTGTTTTCACATATGACGGTGTTGGAAAATGTCATGTATGCTCCGGTAAAGGTTAAAAAAAGAAATAAGGGAACCGTGTACATGGAAGCCATGGATATTCTGGAAGTCGTGGGACTCGCGGAAAAAAAGGATGTATATCCGGAAATGCTCTCAGGGGGACAGAAACAGAGAGTTGCCATTGCAAGAGCCCTTGCGATGCAACCGGAGGTATTATTGTTTGATGAACCCACATCGGCACTGGATCCGGAGATGGTGGGTGAAGTTCTTTCTGTAATGAAGAATCTGGCAAAAACGGGTATGACGATGTTAGTTGTCACACATGAGATGGGATTTGCCAGGGAAGTGGCCGACAGAGTGGTTTTTATGGATGAAGGTTACATTATGGAAGAAGGAAGTCCGGAGGATATTTTCGAACATACACAGAATGACAGAGTAAAAGCTTTTTTAAGCAAGATGCTGTAAGGAGGAACCCCTATGCTGGCTTTGTGGAAAATCTTAGTGAAATATAAAATGCTTTTGATCGGCGGAGTCAAGATCACAGTGATCATTTCTATATTGACGATCCTTTTTGGATTGATTTTCGGTACTCTGATGGCTTTTATGAAAATGAGTAAGGTTAGACTGCTCCGATGGTTTGCAAATGCTTATGTGGAATTTATCCGGGGAACTCCCGTGCTGGTACAGATATCCATCGTATTTTATGGATTACCAATGATAGGGATCCAGGTTCCCAGCATTATGTTCGGTGGTGTGGATATTTCCCGTCTGGTCTCCGGTATTGTTGCTCTTACAATCAATTCCACGGCGTATATCTGTGAGATCGTCAGAGGTGGTATCCTATCCGTAGACAGAGGACAGACAGAAGGAGCCCTGGCACTTGGAATGAGCAATGCAAGGACTTTACTGTGTATTGTACTGCCACAGGCCATGAAAAATATTCTTCCGTCCCTGAGCAATGAGTTTATTACGATCATTAAAACTTCGTCACAGGTATCTGTTATCGGTATCGGTGAATTGATGTATGCTGCGGATACGATCCGCGGAATCAGCTTCCAGCCGATGGCACCGCTGATTCTGGTAGCACTTATTTATTTTCTGATCACTTCGGTGTTCTCTTTCATCTTGAAAAAAATCGAGAAGAGGATGTCACGGAGTACACAACGTGTAGCAAACTAATGTGGTATTTTCGAATGTCCACTTTAGGAATAAAAAAGAAAAGAGAGGAAAAAATTATGAAAAAACGAGTTTTAGCAATGGTAATGACAGCAGTAATGAGCGTTATGACTCTCGGGGGATGCGGTGCGGATAGCACAACGTCGACTACGACAGCCGCAACTGCAGAAATTTTATCCGCAGCCGAGACAACTGCAACAACGGAAACAGCAGCGGAAACAGAGTCCGGAACAGGTCTGCTGGCCAAGATTAAAGATTCCGGGAAACTGGTCGTAGGAACAGCATCCGGATATCCTCCTTATGAATTTGTGGATATCACATCAGCAGATCAGGCGGTCATCGGCGTGGATATGGAGTTGGCAAAGGCTATTGCGGAGAAGTTGGGAGTAGAACTGGAGATCCAGGATATGACCTTCTCATCTCTGCTGGCAGCAATTCCCGCTGGTAAGATCGATATGGCTATCGCCGGTGTGGCACCGACAGATGAAAGAAAAGAAACCATGGATTTCTCAGACAGCTATTTGTTCTCAGATCAGGTGGTTATCATCAACAAGACAGATGCAGACAAATTTAAGACACTGGATGATCTGAAGGGAGTTCCTCTGGCGGCAGAGAAATCTACCACACAGGAGAAGCTTGTTCAGGAACTGCTTCCTGATAATTCCCTGACTTCTCTGGAGCATGTGCCGGATTGTATTCTGGAACTGAAAAACGGTAAGGTCTCAGGTGTTGTAGTAGAAAGCATCGTTGGAAAACAGTATCTGCTTGCAGATGATACTTTACAGTTCGCAGATGCCAACTTCGGCAGACAGAAGGAATCTGCCATCGTTTTGAACAAGGGCAATGAGGATCTGTTAGAGATACTGAATGCTGTAATCAAGGAAAATCAGGATGCAGGAAATTTTGACAAATGGGTAGAAGAGTACAGCCAGATCGCGGCTGACAACGCAGGCGAATGAGACGAATTGTGATAACGGATTATCCGGGAGTACTGCACAGGGATCTGGAGTATGAGAAAAATAGAATACTTGCAGCTCTTAAGGATACGGAGGTCGAAGTGGTTCCGTTTGAAAACCGTGAACAATGGATCCACGCAGTAGGCAATGCAGATGCATTGCTTACTGCGTTTCTTCCTATTAATGATGCGGTAATGGAGGCTGTTCCGAAACTTCGGTGTATTGTATTGAATGCTTCAGGATATGATAATGTTGATCTGGCTGCCGCAAGCAGGCGCCATATAGCAGTGATACCAATAGAAGAATATTGTACGGAAGAAGTGGCAGAACATACCATGGCGCTGATCCTGGCATTGTCCAGAGGACTGAAACACTATGGAAAAGAAATTGATGAACAGTACAGATGGCAATATACCAGCCTGCAGGGATTACACAGGCTGAAAGGTCAGACACTGGGGATTGCCGGTTTTGGTAAGATCGGCAGGAGGGTAGGAAAGCTGGCAGATGCCTTCGGCATGCGGATCCTGGTATATTCTCCTACCGGAAAAACTATCAACAAAGAGGCATACCCTGTACAATTTGTTCCCGCAGAAGAATTATTTGAAAAAAGTGATATCATTACAAATCATATGGCCATTGGAAAAGAGCATTATCATTTTTTCAATGAAGAAGCTTTCCGGAAAATGAAAAGACACCCCTTGTTCATTAATGTGGGCAGAGGAGCAGCTGTGGAGGAAGCGGCGCTTTTGAAAGCTCTGCAAAATGGCTGGATCCGTGGTGCCGGGCTGGATGTATTGGAGTCAGAAATGCCGGAACTTGGAAAAACAGGACTGACAGGACGGGAACAGGTGATACTCACGCCACATAGTGCCTTTTATTCAGAGGAATCCCTCAGGGCACTACAGGATATTTCCTGTGATAATCTGATTTATTTCTTCAAGGGAGAATGGAACAGAATACATTATATAGTTAACAAAATGGCATAATAAAAAATAATATCATAATCACTAAATAATCCTTGACAAGCGCGGTCTCCTATGCTATTCTATCTGAGGTTGTAAAACCATGCCGAAGACAGCAGGTGCAAGGGAGACCGAGCGTAAGTCCTGCCGAGGAGATAAGTATGATGATTTCATCTCTCTGTGTCTTCACAGAGAGTTTTTTTACTTTATAGGATTTTATCCTATTCTTCTTATCGGCACAAAATCTATAAGGAGGTAAAGAAATGGCAAAAGTTGAATTAAAACAGCCTGTAGTAGAAGAGATTTCTGCTGGTATCAAGGATGCCCAGTCTGTAGTTCTGGTAGACTACCGTGGACTTACTGTTGAGCAGGATACCCAGTTACGTAAGAGCTTACGTGAGGCAGGAGTTACCTACAAGGTTTACAAGAACACCATGATGAACTTCGCGTTCAAGGGTACACAGTTCGAAGGTCTGTCCGAGTATCTGGAAGGACCCAGCGCAATGGCTTACTCTACCGAGGATGCAACCGCTCCTGCAAGAGTACTGGCTCAGTTCGCGAAGACTGCTGATAAGCTTGAGATCAAGGCCGGTGTGGTAGAAGGTACTGTTTATGATGCTAAGGGTATGGCTGCAATCGCTAACATCCCTTCCAGAGACGTACTCATCTCCAAACTGCTTGGCAGCTTACAGAGTCCTATCACCAATTTTGCACGTGTTATGAATCAGCTGGCTGAAAAAGGCGGCGCAGCAGCTTGTGAAGCAGCAGCACCCGCAGAAGAAGCACCCGCAGCTGAATAATAATTGCAGCTAATTGACAATCAATCAAAATATTTCAAATGGAGGAAATTAAAATGGCTAAATTAACAGCACAGGAATTAATCGATGCTATCAAAGAGTTATCTGTATTAGAGTTAAATGATCTCGTAAAGGCTTGCGAGGAGGAGTTCGGTGTATCCGCAGCAGCTGGCGTTGTTGTAGCAGCAGCTGGTCCTGCTGAAGCAGCAGAAGAGAAGACCGAGTTCGACGTAGAGCTGACCGAGGTTGGCGCTGAGAAGGTTAAGGTTATCAAGGTTGTTCGTGAAGTAACCGGTCTGGGCCTGAAGGAAGCTAAGGACGTAGTTGACGGAGCTCCTAAGGTTGTTAAGGAAGGCGCTTCTAAGGAAGAGGCTGAGGACATCAAGAAGAAGCTTGAGGAAGTTGGCGCAAAGGTTACTCTGAAGTAATTTTTAACCAGTATATGACGGACCATGTGCCGGCACCTGCCGGTGCATGGTTCTTTCTTGTTATTATTTTCTTATTTTTCATTTTTTGTAACTATTCAGAACCCCATTCGCAAAATCGCCTCTACGAGGCTTCCTTTTTGCTCTGAATAGTTATCATTTTTTCAAAAATATTCAAAATATTTCCTTGACGTATTTCCATCATTGTGCTATTATGGATAGTGCACTATTGTGCGGTGCTATGCTTATTTGTCATGCATAAAATTTGACGTTTATATATATTGCATTGTTGCCGACGCAAAATAGGCTTTAAATCTGAAAGAACGGGGTGAAATGTCAATGGAAAAGAACAGAATACGTCCGATTGCCGGTACCAAGGTTATGCGTATGAGTTATTCAAGACAAGAAGAGGTTTTAGAGATGCCCAATCTGATCGAGGTCCAGAAGGACTCCTATCAGTGGTTTTTAGACGAAGGCTTGAAGGAAGTCTTTGACGACATCTCTCCGATCGCTGACTACAGCGGTGCCTTAAGTCTGGAATTTGTGGATTTTGAACTCTGCAGGGACGATGTGAAGTATTCTATCGAAGAGTGTAAAGAGAGAGATGCTACCTATGAGGCACCTCTTAAGGTTAAGGTCCGTCTCTATAATAAGGAGAAGGAAGAGATCAGTGAGCACGAGATCTTCATGGGCAATCTTCCTCTGATGACCGATACCGGAACATTCGTGGTAAATGGCGCAGAGCGTGTTATCGTCAGCCAGCTGGTTCGTTCTCCCGGCATCTACTATGGAATCGGACATGATAAGATTGGTAAGAAGCTCTTCTCCTGCACCGTGATCCCGAACCGTGGTGCATGGCTGGAGTATGAGACAGACTCCAACGATGTCTTCTATGTACGTGTGGACAGAACCCGTAAGGTTCCCATCACTGTACTGATCCGTGCACTGGGCATCGGTACTAACGATGAGATCCGTGAGCTGTTTGGCGACGAGCCTAAGATCGAGGCAAGCTTTACCAAGGACACTGCTGAGAATTATCAGGAGGGTCTGTTAGAGTTATACAAAAAGATCCGTCCCGGTGAGCCTTTAAGTGTTGAGAGCGCAGAGAGCCTGATCAATGCTATGTTCTTCGACCCCAGAAGATATGATTTAGCCAAAGTCGGAAGATATAAATTTAATAAGAAATTAGCTCTGAAGAATCGTATTCGTCATCAGATCCTGGCTGCAGATGTAGTAGATCCTTCCACCGGTGAAGTGATCGCATCCGCAGGTGACAAGGTGACAGCAGAACTGGCTGATACCATTCAGAACAGCGCAGTTCCTTTCGTATATATTCAGACAGAAGAGAAGAATGTAAAAGTACTGTCTAACCTGATGGTAGACCTGACCCATTATGTAGACTGCAATCCCAGAGAGTTCGGTATCCATGAGCTGGTATACTATCCCGTTCTGGAGAAGATCCTTGAGGAGTTCGGTGAGGATCCCGAGAAGCTGGCAGAGGCAATCAAGAAGAACGTACATGAACTGGTACCCAAGCATATCACGAAGGAAGATATCTTAGCTTCCATCAACTATAATATGCATCTGGAGTATGGTCTGGGCAACGATGACGATATCGACCATCTGGGCAACAGACGTATCCGTGCGGTAGGTGAACTGCTGCAGAACCAGTATCGTATCGGTCTGTCCAGAATGGAGAGAGTGGTACGTGAGCGTATGACTACCCATGACGCTGAGGAGATCTCTCCCCAGTCTCTGATCAATATTAAGCCTGTGACCGCAGCAGTGAAGGAGTTCTTCGGATCTTCCCAGCTGTCTCAGTTCATGGACCAGAATAACCCTCTGGGTGAGCTGACCCACAAGAGACGTCTGTCTGCACTGGGTCCCGGCGGTCTGTCCAGAGATCGTGCCGGATTCGAGGTTCGAGATGTACATTACTCCCATTACGGAAGAATGTGTCCTATCGAGACTCCCGAAGGTCCTAACATCGGTCTGATCAACTCTCTTGCAAGTTATGCAAGAATTAATGAATATGGTTTCGTAGAGGCTCCTTACCGTAAGATCGACAAGTCCGATCCGAAGAACCCTCGCGTTACCGATGAAGTAGTCTATATGACTGCGGACGAAGAAGATAATTACCATGTAGCACAGGCGAATGAAGCACTGGATGCAGAAGGACATTTCGTGAGAAATTCCGTTTCCGGACGTTATCTGGATGAGACACAGGAATATCCCAAGGCTATGTTTGATTACATGGATGTATCCCCGAGAATGGTATTCTCTGTGGCTACTGCACTGATTCCTTTCCTGCAGAACGATGATGCGAACCGTGCGCTGATGGGATCCAACATGCAGCGTCAGGCAGTACCTCTGTTAAGCACCGAGGCACCCGTAGTAGGTACCGGTATGGAAGTAAAGACAGCGGTTGACTCCGGTGTCTGCGTTGTGGCTAAAAAGCCCGGAACTATTACTTACGTATCTTCCAAGACCATTCGTATCGCTTATGATGACGGTGAGAAGGCAGAGATCCATCTGACCAAGTTCTCCCGTAGTAACCAGTCCAACTGCTACAATCAGAAGCCCATCGTATTCAAGGGCGACCATGTAGCGGCAGGTCAGGTCATTGCAGACGGTCCTTCCACTTCACAGGGTGAGCTGGCTCTGGGTAAGAACCCTCTGATCGGTTTCATGACCTGGGAAGGTTACAACTACGAGGATGCTGTTCTGTTAAGTGAGAGACTGGTACGTGATGATGTCTATACTTCTGTTCATATCGAGGAGTATGAGGCAGAAGCACGTGACACCAAGTTAGGACCCGAGGAGATCACCCGTGATGTTCCCGGTGTCGGTGATGATGCGCTGAAGGATCTGGATGACAGAGGTATCATCCGTATCGGTGCAGAAGTCCGTGCCGGAGATATTCTGGTAGGTAAGGTTACTCCTAAGGGAGAGACTGAGCTGACTGCTGAAGAGAGACTGTTACGCGCGATCTTCGGTGAGAAGGCAAGAGAAGTAAGAGATACCTCCCTGAAGGTACCTCACGGTGAATACGGTATCGTAGTGGATGCCAAGGTATTTACCCGCGAGAACAGCGATGAGCTGGCTCCCGGAGTAAATCAGGCAGTCCGTATCTATATTGCACAGAAGAGAAAGATCTCCGTAGGTGATAAGATGGCAGGTCGTCACGGTAACAAGGGTGTCGTATCCCGCGTGCTTCCGGTAGAAGATATGCCTTATCTGCCCAACGGACGTCCTCTGGACATCGTGCTGAATCCTCTGGGTGTGCCTTCCCGTATGAATATCGGACAGGTCCTGGAGATCCACCTTTCCCTGGCTGCTAAGGCACTGGGCTTCAATGTGGCAACACCTGTCTTCGACGGTGCAAACGAGAAAGACATTATGGATACGTTGGATCTTGCCAACGATTATGTAAATCTTCCTTTCGACGATGCAGAGAGTGCAGAGTGGAAGGAAAAGGGTCAGGAGACTACCGCAGACGGTAAGCCCTGGGCCGGAGAGACCTTCACCAGCAAGCACGGTGAGGAGCTTCTCCCTGAAGTTATGCAGTATCTGTCCGAGAACAGAGACCACAGATCCGTATGGAAGGGAGTTCCTATTTCCAGAGACGGTAAGGTACGTCTGCGCGACGGTAGAACCGGCGAATACTTCGACGGTCCTGTAACCATCGGACACATGCATTACCTGAAACTGCATCATTTGGTAGATGATAAGATTCATGCGCGTTCTACCGGACCGTACTCCCTGGTAACACAGCAGCCTCTGGGTGGTAAAGCACAGTTCGGCGGACAGCGTTTCGGAGAGATGGAAGTATGGGCACTGGAGGCGTATGGTGCATCCTACACCCTGCAGGAGATTCTGACTGTGAAGTCCGATGATGTTGTAGGACGTGTGAAGACTTACGAAGCAATCATCAAGGGAGACAATATCCCTGAGCCCGGTATCCCCGAATCCTTCAAGGTTCTGCTGAAGGAATTACAGGCACTGGGTCTGGATGTCAGAGTGCTGCGTGAGGATCATACCGAGGTTGAGATCATGGAGACCGTTGATTACGGTGATACCGATTACCGTTATGAGATGGAAGGTGATCGTAAGTACGATGACGATTACGATAAGAACTCCCTTGGCGAGATGGGCTATCAGTCACAGGAATTCGATGATAACGGTGAACTGGTGAACTCCGAGGACGACGATTACGTTGAGGATGATTACACCGATGATAGCTTTGACGGCAGTGAAGATGAATTTTAATGCTTTGTATAGTTTGTATAGAAGGGAGTGCCATTAATGTCAGAAACAAAAAATGAAACAACCTATCAGCCTATGACATTTGATTCCATCAAGATCGGATTAGCTTCCCCGGAGAAAATCCGGGAGTGGTCCCATGGAGAGGTATTAAAGCCGGAGACAATCAATTACAGAACACTGAAGCCCGAGAGAGACGGTCTGTTCTGTGAGAGAATTTTCGGACCCAGCAAGGACTGGGAATGTCATTGTGGTAAATATAAAAAGATCAGATATAAGGGCGTTGTCTGCGATCGTTGTGGCGTAGAAGTTACCAAAGCCAGCGTTCGTAGAGAGCGTATGGGACATATCGAGCTTGCTGCTCCGGTATCCCATATCTGGTATTTCAAAGGTATCCCCAGCCGTATGGGTCTGATCCTGGATCTGTCTCCCAGAATCCTGGAGAAGGTTCTGTACTTCGCTTCCTATATCGTTCTGGATCCGGGAACCACCAACCTTGAGTACAAGGCAGTGCTGTCCGAGAAGGAATATCAGGATGCAAGAGAGACCTGGGGCAACAAGTTCCGTGTAGGCATGGGTGCGGAAGCTATCAAAGAGCTGCTGCAGGCCATTGACCTGGAGAAGGATGCAGCAGAACTGAAGACCGGACTGAAGGAATCCTCTGGTCAGAAGCGTGCCCGCATCATTAAGAGACTGGAAGTTGTGGAAGCTTTCCGCGAGTCCGGCAATAAGCCCGAATGGATGATCATGGATGTGATCCCTGTGATCCCGCCTGATCTTCGTCCTATGGTACAGCTGGATGGCGGACGTTTTGCAACCTCCGACCTGAATGATCTGTACAGAAGAATCATCAACCGTAATAACCGTCTGAAGAGACTGTTGGAGTTAGGTGCTCCTGATATTATCGTTCGTAACGAGAAGAGAATGCTGCAGGAAGCTGTGGATGCTCTGATCGATAACGGCAGACGCGGACGTCCTGTTACCGGACCCGGCAACAGAGCACTGAAGTCTCTGTCCGATATGTTAAAGGGTAAGACCGGTCGTTTCCGTCAGAACCTGTTAGGTAAGCGTGTAGACTACTCCGGACGTTCCGTTATCGTCGTAGGACCGGAACTGAAGATTTATCAGTGTGGTCTGCCCAAGGAAATGGCAATTGAGCTGTTTAAGCCCTTTGTAATGAAAGAGCTGGTAGCCAAGGGAATCAGCCAGAACATCAAGAATGCCAAGAAGCTGGTAGAGAGACTGGATACGCAGGTATGGGATGTGCTGGAAGAGGTTATTAAGGAACATCCTGTTATGCTGAACCGTGCACCGACACTGCACAGACTTGGTATTCAGGCATTTGAGCCCATTCTGGTAGAAGGTAAGGCCATCAAACTGCATCCCTTGGTATGTACCGCATTTAACGCGGACTTCGATGGAGACCAGATGGCAGTACATCTTCCTCTGTCCCAGGAGGCACAGGCAGAGTGTCGTTTCCTGCTGCTGTCTCCGAATAACTTACTGAAGCCTTCCGATGGTGGCCCAGTAGCTGTTCCTTCCCAGGATATGGTACTTGGTATCTACTATCTGACCCAGGAGAGACCCGGAGCAATCGGCGAAGGCAAGTATTTCAAGAGCGTAAATGAGGCGATTCTGGCATACGAGAATCAGGCACTGACCTTACATTCCCGTATCCATGTGCGTATGCACAAGGTAAATGCAGCCGGAGAGACCATCACCGGTACGGTAGAGTCCACTCTGGGAAGATTTATCTTCAATGAGATCCTGCCTCAGGATCTGGGATTTGTAGACAGAAGCGATCCCGAGAACTTCATGAAGCTGGAAGTAGACTTCCATGTAGGCAAGAAGCAGCTGAAGCAGATCCTGGAGAAGGTTATCAATACTCACGGAGCATCCAAGACTGCAGAAGTACTGGATGATGTTAAGGCAATCGGTTATAAGTACTCTACCAGAGCAGCTATGACCGTATCCATCTCCGATATGACCGTCCCTGAGAAGAAGGGTGAAATGCTGGCAGCCGCACAGGCTACCGTAGACAAGATCGCAAGCAACTTCAGACGTGGTCTGATCACTGAGGAAGAGCGTTATCGTGCCGTTGTAGAGACCTGGAACGAGACCGATAAAGAGCTGACCGACGTACTGCTGTCCGGTCTGGATAAATACAACAACATCTTCATGATGGCAGACTCCGGTGCGCGTGGTTCCAGTCAGCAGATCAAACAGCTGGCAGGTATGCGTGGACTGATGGCAGATACCACAGGTAGAACCATCGAGCTGCCCATTAAATCAAACTTCCGTGAAGGTCTGGACGTACTGGAGTACTTCATGTCTGCACATGGTGCACGAAAAGGTATGTCCGATACCGCTCTGCGTACTGCAGACTCCGGTTATCTGACCAGACGAATGGTTGATGTATCTCAGGAACTCTCTATCCGTGAGGTAGACTGCTGTGAGGGTCAGGCAGAGATCCCCGGTATGGTAGTCAAAGCATTCATGGATGGTAAAGAGACCATTGAAGGCCTGAAAGACAGAATCACAGGAAGATATTCCTGTGAGGATATTTACGATAAAGACGGTAACATGATCGTAAAGCACAACCACATGATCACCCCCAGCCGTGCAGCCAAGATCTTAAGTGTTGGCGTAAATGCACAGGGTGAGCCTATTGAGGAAGTGAAGATCCGTACGATCTTAACCTGTCGTTCCCATGTTGGTATCTGTGCAAAGTGTTACGGTGCCAACATGGCAACCGGTGAAGCTGTACAGGTAGGTGAAGCAGTCGGTATTATTGCTGCACAGTCTATCGGTGAGCCCGGTACCCAGCTGACCATGAGAACCTTCCATAGTGGTGGTGTCGCAGGTGACGATATCACACAGGGTCTTCCCCGTGTCGAGGAGTTGTTCGAGGCCAGAAAGCCTAAGGGACTTGCAATCATCGCTGAATTCGGCGGTAAGGCGGAGATCCGCGATACCAAGAAAAAGCGTGAAGTTGTGATCACAAATGAAGAGACCGGTGAATCCAAGGCATATCTGATTCCTTACGGTTCCCGTATCAAGGTAGTGGACGGACAGGTATTAGAGGCCGGTGATGAACTGACCGAAGGTAGCGTAAATCCTCACGATCTGTTGAAGATCAAGGGAATCCGTGCCGTACAGGATTACATGCTGCGTGAAGTACAGCGTGTATACCGTTTACAGGGTGTAGATATCGCTGATAAGCATATCGAAGTCCTGGTACGCCAGATGTTGAAGAAAGTTCGTATCGAGAATAACGGAGACACCGAGTTCCTGCCCGGAACTCTGGTAGATGTTCTGGATTTCGAAGAGATGAACGAGAAGCTGATCGCAGAAGGCAAAGAGCCTGCAGAAGGCAAGCGTATCATTCTTGGTATTACCAAGGCAGCATTGGCGACCGAATCCTTCCTGTCAGCAGCATCCTTCCAGGAGACCACCAAGGTCCTGACCGAAGCTGCGATCAAGGGTAAGGAAGATAAACTGATCGGTCTGAAAGAGAACGTTATCATCGGTAAGCTGATTCCTGTAGGAACCGGTATGAAGAGATATCGTAACACCAGACTGAGCACCGATGCCGTAGAGACCATTGATTTTAGTGGTGATATGTACGGTGATGATGCAGAGTTGAATCTGAGCGATGGAACCGATCTGGATGCAGAGAATGCAGATGCCAGTGCAGAAGCAGAAACTGTAGAAGTAGGAACCGAAGCTGATAATCAGTAAAATAAAACTCCCCGGGGAATTAACCCGGGGAGTTTTTTTGCCTTAAATTCGGTAGTTATGTAATTTCAATTATTGTAATTTCAGTTATTGTAATTCATCAATATTCAGTACCTGCCAGGCGGTAATGCGGTAGAAAGTATCCTCATCGGTCTGTGGATAGAGAATCTCGATGGTGACCTGCAAGGACTGCAGATCGGAGATGGGGATCACGTAGGATTTCCCGTGACCGACAGAAGCGAAATAAGCATCTTCACTGTCTGAGGAAGCATAGATGCGTTGTAATGTTTTGTCCATGCCGGCTAACGACTGTTCCGCCTGATTGCAGGCGTCATAATAGGCGGTGGTACGTTCCAGTACCCGGTTGCTTAACTTACTGTCGGCATTGGCACTGACGATGGACAGTACCGCAAAGGATACCAGACAAAGGATCACGAATACCAGCAGGATAGAAGCAGATCCGATATTCATGCCGAATTGTTTTTTCTTAGAAGCATTACTCATGTAAGTCTTTCCTTTCTGCGGCGTGGTGCATGACAGAGAGCGTATAAATGGGAGAATCCGGGGAAGAAATCTCAATGATACTGATCTGCGCTTCCATAATACCGGTTCCGGGATCCGGTGTATGTGTCAGTTCTGCCGAAAAGCCGGCGCTGTCACCGGGGGAACACAGATTCCACTGGCTGTCAAAGTACAGCGTCATGGTATCTTCTTCTGTCTGTTGTGAAGGGGAAAACAGGTCATGCATGGCGCCCAGATCGCCCTCCGAAGCCAGATAAGATTCCGCCAGATTCTGTGCCCAGATAACGGCGTGATTTTTGTTGACTGTCTGTGTGCTCAGCAGATGCGATTTAGCGAACAACTGAATGCAAACAGCACTGGCAAGGGAGAAAAACAGGATCGCTATGATCATTTCCATTAAAAATAAACTGGATCTGGAGTGCTTCATAATAAATTCCGAATCCTTTCCATCATTCTATTCTTCTATTCCGTAGTACTGCAATGTACATGAATGTAAAAGGTATGGGTCTCCCGGGAAGGTGTCTGTAAACAGACCCGGATCAGATCATTGCCTGCATAGGAAAAGGTAAGATCCGTCAGCTCCAAAATATCCGTACCGGCGGGCAGAAGCTGTCCGCCGAGGGAAGTTCCCTGTCGCATGAAGAGCTCTTTCAGATGTCCCTCATAATAATAGAGATAAGTGCAGTAAGTATCTTCATCGATCTTTGAAAGCATACAGAGTGCCGGAACATCCTCCAATGTAGTTAAGGAGATGCTATCTGCTGTGTCACTTTGACGCACCTTTTCCATAATATAGGATACAGCAGTCCGGCTATCATAGTTCACGCTCATATCTTCCACCGTGTGCTGGTAGACATCAGCTCCGATGGTGACGAGAGACAGGGCGGAGACGGCAAATACACCGAACAACGCCAAAACGAACAAGATATCCACAATAAAATGTTTTTCCTGTGTCTTATCGTTCATATGTCAGAACTCCTTTAACGGCCAACGGTTCTGCGGAGTACCGTGACCTCCGGCAGAAGGTTGCTGCCATAGTATTCATAATCAATGAAGAAGCTGTCTTCATCATATAACAGTCCGTAATGCTGTTTCAGATATTCCAGGGATGGAGGATAACTGCCCTCTACGGCGTAACACTGGGAAATGCTTCGCTCCAGGGCTGTCTCCAGACTTTCCTGTTGTTTGCTTAAGGTAGATTCACTGACCGATCCGATGCCCTGCAGAAAAAGAACAAATAACACTATGAATGCCAGGATCGGAAGCAGGTAGATCATCTTCTGCCAGAGAGACCGGTTTTTTTGCTCAAAACGATTCATAAGCAGCGCTCCTATCCGATGCTGGTCATAATACCCATCAGGGGCAGGATGACCGATAACAGAATCAATCCGACAATAACGGAGAGAATGATTACCAGTGTGGGCTCTAAGACAGCAATGATGGACTGCAGTTTACGGTTGGTATTTTCTTCATAGCGGTCGGCAATCTTTTTGAGCACGACATCTACGTTACCGCTGCGGAAACCAACGGATACCATCTGGGAATAGAGATGATTGAAAATACCGGCACCGGTCAGGGCTTCGGCAAAATTAGCTCCGGCATGAATGGATTCCTTGCAGCTTAGAATCTTTTGTTTCATTTTCTCATTGCTTACCAGGGAAGCGACCATATCGAGACTGGAGTAGGTATCCATGCCGCTGCCTAAGGTTAGTGCCATGCCGCTCGCAAAACGCTCACAGGCAACACTTTCATAAAAATTTCTCGTCAGTGGAAACCAGTTTAAGAACCGGGTGGTGACACGTTTACCGGTCTGGGTTCTGGTGGCGAACAGATATAACAGAAGTAATATACATAAAATACTTACAAATACAAAGGAATAGCGGTTCAGATGATTACCCACCCGCAAAAGGGAAGCAGCAAATCCGGTCATTTCACTGCCCAGTTCCACATAGACCTGCTCGAAGATCGGCATAACGCGGCTGACCAGTACCACAATGACGGCAGCCATCATGGCAATCATAATAAAAGGATAGGTCACAGCATCCCGGATGCTGTGGGAGATGGCATCTTCTTTCTCGTAGTAATCCGCCAGGGAAAGCATACATACGTCCAAATTACCGGATTCTTCTCCCAATGCGATCATGCGGAGGCAGTAATCCGGAAAAACATTTGTAGATTCCAATGCTTTGTGAAAGCTTTCTCCCTGTCTGCAGACGGTGAGGATCTCGTCAAAGATCGCTTTTCCCTCCGGGGACCCTGCATCGCTCTGTAAGATCGCCATACCCTCCATAGGTGGGATTCCCGCCTGGAACAGCATAGCTGTCTGGCTGCAGAAGGAGGCGATCTCTTCGTTGGACAGTAACTTTTTCTCCGTAGTCTTCATTTCGATTTGTTCCCTTTCACTAATACATTTTCTGAAGGATATAATTGGTGCCGTCCCCGATGAACTTCTTCAGTGCCTTGTCATCGGTGTTGGCACCGAAGGTGGGATCCACCAGTGTCCATACATTGCCGTCGAATTCGATAATACCGTTCAGCCAGCCTGTATCCGCAGTATATACACTGATCCAGGCATGGTAGGCATCCTGTGCATAACCGACTTCCAGTCTGGTAGGGATCCGTTGACTTCTGAGCATGCTTGCCATAACAGCGGCATAGTCCAGACAGATACCGGTTCCGGAAGTCAGGATAGCATCCACATCGGAAGTATATCCGGTGGGGGGATCGGAAGCTTTCGCATAATCATAAGTGATATTTTGTGTGATATAGTCGTAGACCCGGGTGATCACTTCCAGGTCCGAGGAAGCACCCTCGGCAAGTTCCTGCCCTTTCGCCACGACTTTACTGTCCGCATTGAAATTCACATATTGATTCGGATAGAGGAAAGGTCCGAAGGTATCGCTGATCTGTACCTCCAGATCCGCATACAGGCAGGTGGCATAGTTCGTACCGGAGATATTCTCATAGATCGTCACATCATAATAGCCGTCCCCGGAGGACAGAGGAAAGGTCTCGTAGCCGTTCCCGTGCAGGTCGTAGGTATAGACTACCGTGTCGGGACCGGTGATCCGCAGCTTGACCTTCGGGCAGGTGCCGGTATAGTTGGCACAGATATATCCGTCCGACATATGGGAATAGTCGATGACTGCCACATCGTTGGAGACCACCGCGGTGCCGTCGGCCTGCGGTACGAGGCAGACGGGAGTGGCATCCCGCAGGGCTTCTGTGGGAGCAGAGTCCGATGGCTCCATAGGAAGTGTCACCGGTGAAGCGGTCTCAGAATTTACAGAAGACGGCAAAACGTCAGTCTGGTCTGTATGCGTATCAGTGGCAGGAGCATTGACAGGGTGACTGTCAGAAGCAGAGCCACAGGCACATAACCCAGCCATGATACAATATGTAATTAATAAAATGCGCAGCCGCGCAAAGGATCCGGGTATTAGCATAGAAGCATCAACATCCTGTTGTTATCGTGTCATTCCTGTGACATTGTCGGGGGTAAAGAGGAGATGTATCGTCTCGCCGCCACTCACGGGAACATAAATATTGGCTTCCTCCGTAAGGAAAGGAAAACTGATCACGCCTTTGGCACTGTCCACGGAGAGCGGTTCGATGATCTCACCGGACAACGTCTCCATAAAAGCCTCGTCATAGAGAATGTTATCTCCGGTAAACTTAAGGCTTAAAACATTATTCTCCACATAATCCAGAGTAAGCTCCGCGGGAGCGGGGGCAAACAATTTCTCGTTAAATTCGGAGAGCGGAACGATGATTAAGGGCGACAGAAAAGTCAGCACAAAGATCACAGCGGTAGCCACGATCAGACGGTTATAGGAAGCTGCATTGATTTTTTTACGAAGCACCAGCTTGTCAAAAGGAATGGTATTGACTGGCTGGTTACAGGTGGACAGGATATTCTGCAGAGCATTGTTCGCAGTGTTCATGTCCAACTCATAACGGTTCTTTTTATGAAAAAACATAACTGTATTATCCTTTCTATCCTCTCATGCTGGCTTTCAGCTGCTCCTGTCCGGAGGCGATATAGCGTTTTACGCTGCTGCGGCTGATCTCCATGGCGGCAGCGATCTCCTCAAGCTTCATGTCGTTATAGTATCGCATGATCAGGACCTGCTTCTCATTGAAAGGAAGCTGTTCTAAGGCGTCCGTCAGCCGGGAATATTCATCCTTCTGCTGGTAATGCAGCTCCGGATTGGTATCCGGGTGAGGATCCTGTACAATATCGAGAATCTCCTGATTTAAGGTCTGACAGTCGTTCTGCGGCCGCTGCTTCTTGGTCATATCGTAGCAGACGTGGAAGCAGATGCGATTCAGCCAGGCGATAAAAACAGTAGGATCATTCAGTTTTCCAATGTTTTTCAGAGCCAGTATGTAGACCTCCTGCATGGCATCCTGAGCAAGAAAGTCGTCTCTCAGATAATGCCTGGTATAGTTGTACACTTTATTATAGGTAAGAGCATACAATTCCGCGAAGGCATCCGAGTCGCTGTGTTGGGCACGGATCACAAGACCGGCAATGTAAGAAATATTCAAATCTTTCATGCGTTCGTCTCACTGTCTGGTTAACGGGTTCCTTAAGCGTGGAGCTTATTGTATGTCTCGGTCAGCAGAGTGGAGAAATACTCTGCATGTGCTTCTTCATTTAAAATATATGCGTACTTGATCTGAATGGGCGCATTACTGTGTTCCTCGTTGTATTCCTTCAGCTGCTGTGCCAGACTTTCGATAAAATAGTCCATGGTATCATGGGAGCCGTGATTGACGATCATTAAGAATTCGTTACCGCCGTTACGTCCCACCACACCGAAGGCATCACCGACACTCTCTAAGATACCGGAGAAATCCTTCAACATCTGGTCGCCCACGACATGTCCCATGGTCTGATTGATCTCCTTTAAGTTGGTGATGGTGACCATATAGCAGGCTACATGCTCCAGAGATTCCGGGGAGTCATAAGTCTCAAACACGACATCCAGTCCGTGTCTGTTGGGGATGCCGGTCAGATGATCCAGGAAAGCTGCGCGGTTCAGCGCATGACTTTCTTCGGCGAAGGTGCGCAATTTATAGAAATCATATAATAACCATACCAGATTAAATAAAGCAAGAATCCAGGAGAGTGTGCATAAGATAAAAAGTGTCCGGTTCTCAAACAGCTGCGTGCCGAGTGCGGGATGCAGGGTCAGCACCAGAACATACGCAGCTTCCAACAGAAGCAGAAGGACTAACTGCACGGTTTTGGTGTTACGGAAGGTTTTTACAAATTTTTTATTTCGCATAGCAACAAAGCTCCTTTGTATAAGGTAAATACATGAATTTACTTATAGTATAGGGCAGAATGAAAAAAAAAGAAAGAATTTCTGAACCTTTTTTCAAAATACGACAGTCTTTATAGATGAAAAGTAATTATGGAGGAACCGGTTATGCTCGGTATCATATATTCCGGATTTGCCATGCTGGCAAGTTACCGGATCATAAGAATTGAAGATGATCCTACCCCATTGGCTGCAGGTACGCACAGCACAGGAATCTACAGCCGGGCAGTACAGGAAGGTTATTACGGTGATACGCTGGCGGCAATGCTGCTCATCGGTCTGATCCTGATGGTTACAGCATACATCCTGATATGCATAAGATACCGTAAGAGGATCCGGGAACTACAGCCGGGGGAACATCCGGGATGGAATTGGTGGAAGCTCAGAAGGCAGATCACAGAGCTGGAATATCAGAAAGCAGAAGGAATTGTAGAAGATATCCGTAAAGCGGCAGAAGGTTACATGACGGTTTAAAAGTGATAGGAGAGGAAGATATGAAGAAAAAATTATTCAAAAGAATCTTAACAATCTGTATGTGTGCTACCATGCTGGTGGAGACAGTGAACGTCAGCACATTTACCGTAAGAGCAAGCGAGGAAAGCACAGCTGTGTCTGCCATCACACAGGACTCCGATCTCAAGGAGGCAGTGGGAAACGGCGAAGCGGCGGACAAGGCAGCATACGATGCGGCACAGGCTGCCCAGAATGCAGCAACCGCGGCGGAGGATGCGAAGAACGCGGCAGTTAATCTTGGAAAAACAGCAGCAGATGCTGTTCTGGCCAGTCCTGCTCCGGAAGCTACCGAGGACCCGTCTGTTGCTCCGGAAGCTACTCCGGCATTAAAAGAAGAGATCGAAAAGGAGATAAGTGAAGCGGAGACAGCAGTAGCCGACTCCAATCAGAAAGTGGAAGAAGAATCCAAGAATCTGGAGAATATTGCAACCGAGGCAGAGAATAAGACTGCAGAAGAGGCAACGAAAGCCCAGAATGCAGCAACGAAAGCCCAGGAGGCTGCAAAGCAGGCAGAGGCTCTGAAAGCTCAGATCGAAAATGCAGAACGGGCGGATGCCAAGCTGGAGGATGTGCTGGATGCTGCAAAGAAAGCTGCGGAGGATGCGCAGGCAGCAGCAGATCAGGCAAAGCAGGCATATGATAATGCAAAGGATACATTAGATACAGCACAGAAAGCCTATGATGAGGCAAAGGAAAAGGCGGAAGCAGATATCAAAGCCGGTATCGAAAATGCAGACAAGGAACTGGAAGAGGCTGAAAAAGCACTTGCAGCGGCAGAAGCAGAAGTAGGTAAGGCAGAGGATGCTTACAAGACCGCTACCGGCAGCAATGAGATCGCACAGAAGACAGCAGAGGCTGCAAAAGAAGCAGCGGATCAGGCAGGAATCGCTGCAGGGAAATCCGACGAAGCAGCAGCAGCGGCTAAGGTAGTGGACGAGAAAAAGACTGCAAAAGAGGATGACAATACACAGCTGGAACAGCAGAAGTCCGAGATCCAGGGACAGCAGGATGCCCTGAGAAGAGAGATCACCGACAAAGAAGCACAGATCACAGCCAAGGAAGCAGAGATCAAAGCCGTAGAGAAAGCAATTGATGATCTGGGCGGAAGAAGACATCTGGTATGGTCCGATGAATATAAAAAAGCACAGGAACTGAAAAATCAGATTAACAATTTGGAAAATGATATCGACACCCTGAAGGGTGACATCAATATTGCGAAGGACACCATTTCCCTGAAGGATACCGAGATTGCCGCAAAGGATGCACAGATTGCCGAGAATAATACTTACATTGCAGGTATTGTGGCATCACAGAAGGTTGTAGAAGATCTGGTAGCTGATAATAATACCCAGATCACTTATCTGGACAAGGAAAAACAGGATGAGTTCAATACGCTGCTGGATGAATTGAAGGAATCCACCCAAAAGTATGAAGATGCGAAGGATCTTCGGGAGGAGTATCAGGATGCCATTGACAGAAGCAATGTTGGACTGATCGAATGGTTCCGCAAGGTATACAAAGAGTTGTCCATTGAGGCCAAGAATGACAATGCGAAGATCGAGATGGACTGGGAGCATCTGGAACTGAAATACACCAACGACGGACTGACCCTGTTACTGGGCAAGAACAAGAATAACGAGCAGGTATTACTAACCTGGGAAAACAATAAACTGACCGCAACTCTGGTAGATGAGCATGAATTCGCTGCATACTCCACCGCTTTTGATAAGGTGGCAGCAGCACAGGCAGCAACAAAGGCAGCAGATGCCGCAACTGCAGCAGCAAAGGCAGAACAGGCAGAGAAAGAAGCACTGGATCAGTACAACGCTGCAAAAGAAGCTCTGGAGGCAGCAAAGAAGAGACTGGAAGCGGCCAGAAAGGCTAAACTGAACGATCTGCAGCTGGATGCAGCACGGAAGGCACTGGAAGCAGCTAAAGAAAATGTAGCGGATGCCAAGAAGGCTTACGAGGACGCACAGAGTGCAGCAGATGATGCAAAAAAGGATTATGAAGATGCTCAAAAGGATTTCGCTGAGAAACCGGTAACGGCATACTTCTATATCCTGAACAGAGGACTGACACAGCCCTCCGAGGTAAGCTCTTATCCTTCCTCAAATTACAGCAAGGCTCGTCCCGGACAGTTGAAAAAGGGCGAAAACAACAGCTATCTTGATCAGTATGCAAGAGGCAGGGGAATCAAGGATACGGATCTGACACCTTACATCGAAAAGGCACCAACTGCGGCAGACTTCGGACTGACTCTGAAGGAAGGCGAATATATCAAATGGTATGTAATTAAAACAGAGAGTGATAATTCTATCCATGTAGACGGCATTATCATGAACCAGAAGTTCAATGTGACAGTACATTATCTGTATGAGGATGAAACCGGTAACACGGTAAAGGTAGCAGAAGATTTCGTAGGAACCTACGGACTGGGTGAAGAATATCACATTACCACTCCGAGTGCAGTCATTGACGGATTTAGTTTCACTGCTAAAAACGCAACGGAGGCGGAGATTAGCGGTACCGCGACTGCCGACAGAGAAGTAACCGTATGGTACAGTAAGGAAGAAGGCGTACCTATTATCGTGAACTACTACCGCGACAGCGTGAACGGAACACTCCTGCACACAGAGACCCGTAACATCGGAAAGTCTCAGGCAGCTGATTATCACGCAACGTTCACAGAAGATTCTCTGAATGCATGGAGACCCGGTGACTGTGAGAACGGTGTCCTGGCAGGATATGAGAAGACTGAAGACGGATATGTAGCAAATATTATATACAAACCGATCATCGTAACTCCTTCCGAAACCGAACCTACCGGTGGTGAAGGTGGCGGAGAATCCGGAGAAGGCGGTACGACTACCGGAACCGTAACGGCACCGGAAGCAGCTGCTCCCGCAGACAACACAACCGTAGCTACCGTACAGCAGGTAGCAGGTGCCAGACAGCAGCCCGTTGCTCAGACAGTGATCGAAGAGGAGACCACTCCTTTGGCACCTGCTGCGACAGAAGAACCGGAGCAGGGAATTACAGCAACAACGAATAATAATGTAGTCAGCATTGAGGATGAGGCGGCACCTCTGGCAGCATCTGCAAACTGTTGGATCCACTGGCTGATCCTGTTGCTGACAGTCGTATATACTGCATATGAATTGATCCGCTGCATCAACAGAAACAAAAAGATCAATGAACTTCGCGGTGAAGCACGCCAGACAGAGGTGTAAGGAGGAGACAAAATGAAAAAAATGAAATGCATTGATATTGCGGTTCCGGTTTTGTTTGTCCTGGCGCTTGTCGTTCTGTATTTCTTCTGGGGATGCCATCTGGATCTGTATGTGACGATCCTGGCAGCGATTATTCTCGGAGTGACGGTTCTGACTACGTATATCCAGTATAAGAAAATAGATAAGTTACAAAAGCACGAGGAATCGTAAAAACGAAAAAGTCCATCGTCCGAAGGAAAGAACCGGAGGACGATGGAATTTTTACTGTTTATTATCAGAAAACAGGATAGGAAACGGAAGGGGAATATGAAATTATGCTTTACGGCGTCCTCGGGAGGCCATTTGGAAGAGATCACGTGTCTGAGACAGATTACTAAAGAGAACGATTCCTTTTTGATTACGGAAAAAAGCGGAGAAGACATTACAACAGCATGGGGAGACAGAACTTACTTTTTACGACAGATCAATCGCAAGGAACCGTTTTTTCTTATTCATTTTATCAAGCTTTTTTTTCAGGCGTATGCTATCTTGAAGAAGGAAAAGCCGGACTGTATCATATCCACAGGAGCATTGATGACATATCCGGTCTGTCTGTTAGGTAAAATGAGAAAAATTCATATTATATATATAGAATCTTTTGCCCGGGTAGATGAAGCTTCCCTTACGGGGAAGCTGATGTACCCATTGGCAGACCTGTTCCTGGTACAATGGGAAGATATGCTGAAGGTGTTTCCGAAGGCGATTTATGCGGGAGGAATTTTTTGATGAAGGGAAAGCTGATATTTGTGGTGCTGGGAACCCAGAAATTCCAGTGTAACAGATTGTTGAAACAGATAGACCGGCTAGTCGAAGAGCAGAAAATAACAGATCCGGTATTTGCGCAGAAAGGCCACTCCGACTATATCCCACAATACTATCCTTCGGTGGATTTTCTGAACAAAGAAGACTTTGAGCAGAAGATGGAGGAATGTTCTCTGCTGATCACCCATAGCGGTGTCGGGACCATATTGTCGGGAATCCGTCATGGGAAACCTGTGATCGTATTTCCACGACTGAAAAAATATAAAGAACATGTGGATGACCATCAATGGGACATTGCAAAGGCTTTTGGGAAAAAACATCTGGTGTTGGTATGTGGGGAAGAAGATTCGTTGGAGAATATCATTCGGGAAAGCGAAACGTTTGATTTTCAGCCATACGAATCGCACAGAGATCAGATGCTGCAGACGATAGAAACTTATCTGAGAGAGGAGATCGAAAATGTTTAAGACGATTCTGTCTAACTTTCATTTGGAAAAAATATTTTGGACATTAAAGAAGAAAGCATTATACATTTTCCTGAGCACAGCAGTATTGGGAATGGTGGCAGGGGCTTACGCCAGCATTACCAGTACA
The DNA here is from genome assembly GCF_051972595.1 of Simiaoa sp. Lineage (NCBI taxonomy): Bacteria > Bacillati > Bacillota > Clostridia > Lachnospirales > Lachnospiraceae > Simiaoa > Simiaoa sp. The sequence goes on from NZ_JBOKRY010000004.1 coordinate 73,325, forward strand.
TCCCTGTATATGGCACAGATTTCATTTTATGTATACAGTAATCCGGATTATATTACGGACTCGTCTGTAAATATCGGAAGTTCTGATATCACGCAGGCGAAAAATCTGATCACGAGCTATATGCAGATATTGAAGAGCCGGACCTTTCTGGAAAAAGTAAAAGAGGAAACGGGACTGGGTTATTCCACGGATTATCTGAAATCCCAGATCAGTGCCAGTGCGATTGAAAACACGGCTGCATTTGTGGTACGTGTAGTCGATCAAAACCCGGTGAATGCCATGGATATAGCAAATGCTATCGGTGAACTGGCGCCGAATGAGATCATACGGATCGTGAAATCCGGTGGAATCGAAGTACTGGATGAGGCAGAGCTTCCAACGGTACCTTACCAGTCCACCAGTGTATTGAAATATGCAGTATTGGGTGCGGCAGCAGGTTTCCTTCTGGCTGCGGCATGGTTCCTGCTACGAAGTATGCTGGATACTACCGTCCGCCGGAAATATGAGATTGAAGATCTGTTTACCATTCCTATTCTGGGAGATGTACCACAGATGGAACCGGCGGCAAAAGGTGAAAAGGTCAATAAAATATTACATAAGGAGAGCCCTTTTGCAGTGCGCGAATCTTATAACAGTATCCGTGCAAAGCTCCTGTTCACCGGTAAAGGTGAGAAATGTCCCGTATATGCCATTACCAGTGCGGACCCCGGGGAGGGAAAAACACTGACCTGTATCAATCTTGCTTCTGCTTACGCTCAATTAGGGAAAAAGATTTTATTGATTGATGCGGATATGAGAAAGAGCAACCTGAAAAGTCTGCTGGACATTGAGGGGAAGGAAGGTTTAAGTGAATACCTTGCAGGGATCACGAAAGAACTGAAGGTCTATAAGAGAGCCGAGAATCTCTATGTTGCAATGGCGGGAGAAGTACCGCCCAATCCGGCAGAACTTCTGTCCGGTGAGCGCTGGAGTGAACTTTTGGAAAAATGCAAGGAGGAATATGACTGTATTTTCGTAGACCTGCCTCCGGCAGGAATCGTGGCAGATGCTCTGGTCCTGGCTGCAACAGCGACCGCATATATTCTGGTGGTAAGAGAGGGCGTGACAAAATTTGACAGAGAGCAGATGGTCGTGCAGATGCTGGAGCCGGTGGGAGCGAACATCTGTGGATTCGTGTTCAACGGAATCTCTATGAAATCTCAGGATTATCATTATAAACATTATGCAAAAGACTACAAATACTGATATTCTTAAGATATATGATTTCCACAGCCATATTTTGCCCGGTTTGGACCATGGATGCAGTGATACTGCGGTAGCAATGGAGCAGATCCGGAGAGCGGTGCGGGCAGGGGTTCACTGTATCCTTGCCACCTCCCATTTTTACCCACATGCGGAGAGTGTGGACAGTTTCTTAAGACGCCGCAGGCTGGCGTGGGTGCAGCTGCAAAAGGAACTTGCCGGAGAGGAAGAGATCCGGGCGGCAGGAATACAAATTGTGCAGGGAGCGGAGGTCCTGATCTGTAAAGGACTGGAACGGATGGAAGGGCTTGAACAACTTTGTATAGATGGAACGAAGGTATTACTGCTGGAAATGCCTTTTACGGAGATATGGGATCCGGAATTGATAAATACAGTGACAGCATTACAGGATAAATGTGGTCTGCAGGTGGTGCTTGCCCATGTAGAGCGATACCGGATGTCACAGATTATGCCTTTATTAGAGGCAGGATGCCTTGCACAGGTGAATATAGGCAGTCTGGTGGGAAGATGGAACAGGCAGAGGTTCCGCGCACAACAGTATTTGAGACATGACAGGATCAGTGCGCTGGGCAGTGATATTCATGGTGTCGGTGACCAATATACAGACTTTACGCATATAATAAAAAAGCATAATAAGGCAGTTGGGATGATCATGGAACGGACACGGGAATTACTGGGAGAACGTACGGATACGCATCCTAAGATACCATAGAGGGGAAAAAAGATGGATACAGCAAGCAGGCAGGTGAGTGTGATCGTACCGGTTTATAATACAGAAAAATATCTACGCAGATGTCTGGAAAGTCTGGTACATCAAACCCTGAAGGATCTGGAGATCCTGGTGGTGGATGATGGTTCCACGGATCACTCTCCGGAGATTCTTTCTGAATTTGAAAACAATTATCCGGGAAGAGTCAGAGTTATCCGCAAGGAGAACGGAGGACAGGCAAGTGCACGGAATCTGGGAATTCGGGAGTGCAGTGGGGATTATGTAGGGTTTGTGGATTCGGACGATTATGTAGATACCGCAATGTATGAGGAAATGCTTCGGGCAGCTCTTGCGGACAATTGTGATATGGTGGAATGCAGTTATCACTACCTTCAGGAAAAGGATGGTCAGCAGAAGGAACTGACTACCAGAGGAAATATCAGGCAGTACGGGGACAGGAAAGATATGTTTATCGATCCTATGACCTGCCCCTGGAACAAGCTGATCCGCAGGGAGATCCTGCTGCGGGAGGGAATGGAATTCCCGGAGGGAAGAATCTATGAGGATACAGCATTCTGTATCAAACTGATCCCGTATCTTCAGCGGGAAACCTATGTAGACCGTCCCTTTGTATCTTATATCCTTAGGGAGACCTCTACTATGAATGCCAACAAAAGTAAAAAAGTGGCTGATATTTTTCCGGTGTTACAGAATATACTGGATTTTTACAGGGAGAGAGGGTTTTACGAGGAATATCGACAGGAGTTGGAATACTTTTGCGTTAAGATACTTCTGTGCAGTTCCTTGAGCCGGATCGGCAGAGTACCGGATGCAAGGCTGCGCAAGGATCTGCTGGATCAGACCTTTGCCTTTTTACAGGAGCATTTTCCGGACTATCGAACGAACCCGTATGTACGGGGGAAGATCGGCATCTATCTGAGAAATGTCCGCAGATGGAATTGTCAGCCGGTGGCGGTACTGAGTGGCAGGATTCTGAAAGGATAGTATTATGATAAGAACATCCGTAGCAATGGCAACTTACAATGGAGCGGAATATGTAGTGGAGCAACTGGAGTCTATCCGGACCCAGAGCATGCCGGTGGATGAAGTGATCATCCACGATGATCGTTCCACTGACGATACCGTAGCAATCGTGGAAAAATATATCAGGGAACATGGACTGGAAAGAACCTGGAAGGTATCGCAGAATCCAAAGAATCTGGGATATGCTGCAAATTTTATCGGTGCAGTGAAGGAGACGGTGGGAGAATATATTTTCTTCTGCGATCAGGATGATATCTGGGTACCGGACCGGGTGGAGGTCATGGTGGGACAGATGGAGGAGCATCCCAAGATCCTGCTGCTGTGTTCGGAATTCGAGTCTTTTGTGTCATCTCCGGACGCCCCCAGTGTTCCAACATGGGAACAGAAGCAGTTCCGCCGGGATCATTCCCTTGAGCATCTACCCTATGAAGCGCATAATCTGTTTATCAACTGTCAGGGATGCAGCATGTGCATCCGCCGGAAATTCTGGCAGGAGGTGGAAAACAGATGGTATCCGAACTGGGCCCACGATGAATTTGTCTGGAAGCTGGCATTATGCAGAAATGGACTGTATGTCTACCATGGGGTGACATTGCGCAGAAGACTTCATTCCAATAACGTGACAATGCATAAAATGCGTGATCTTCCGGAGAGAGTCCGTTTTTTGGAGGATCTGAAGAAAAGCCATGAGGCTACCCTGGCCTTTGCAGAGTCACTGTCAATGAGTGGTCGGGATTGTAGATTATTACATCGGAATATACGGGCAACGCAGCTGAGGATTGAATTGCTGCGTGACCGGAAAGTATGGAATACTTTGCCACTGTTATTTGGATATGCGGACTGTTATCACAGCAGAAAGTCTATTCCCGTAGAGCTGATGATGGCGATCCGTGGATAGAGGATCAAAGAGATCAGCGGGAAAATTGTGGGAAGGAGGAGAGAAATGGCACAACAAAGCAGATATCTGAAACCGCAGAGAGAACTGAAAATCTTTCAGGCGGTTGCAGTGTTGTTCTTTTTTACATTATATGTATTGCCGCAGTATTTTGGACTGCCGTTTCCTCTGTTCGACCTGACGGCACTGCGTATCATGATCGTGGCGGTATTATTCCTGATGCTGGCAGAGCCGGAGCGTATCCGGGGATTCGTGCTGCTGGTGGTGGAAGAACCATGTACCAAAGTGTTACTTCCTTACCTTATGGTGATCGGATATACTATGGTATTACGTGCGGATGTCAACGCCTTTCTAAATCCGTTTATTGAATTGTTGACGTTTTATCTGTTGATTTATCTCATCCGGAACACTTTGGGAGTGGAAAAAACGATACAGATGATCGTTGTATTTTCTTATGTGATCGCATTGCTGGGCATCGTGGAATATGTGCTGGGGAGATCACCGTTCTCCTATCTGGAGACGATCAAGGGACTCTATACGGGACGATTTGTACGATCGGGAAGCTATCGTATCATGAGCTCCTGTAACCACTCTCTGGGTTATGGTCTGATGCTGGTCACCATGGTTCCCTTTGCCTGTTATGACAGGAAAAATAAGAGTGTCAATCTGCTGGCACAGCCGCTCTTGTTACTATTGCTGGGGGGCAACGTATTTTTATGTGGGTCGAGATCCACACTGAGCGTATTTCTTTTGGAAGTGATCCTGCTGGTGGGCTTATCTTCTAAAATGGAGATTAAAAAATTTGTGATGATCGCGCTTGTGTTGGCGGGTATTTTTGCAGTAATTCTGGCAGCTATCAGAAATACGACAATGGGAAGATACATATTGTTACAGATCACCAGTATCCTGGATGAACTGCTGGGAACGGAACTGGCGGTAAACTATGGCGCTAATATAGAGGCGTTAAGCAGCAGTTCCAATTACCGGGACCAGCTCAAATATATTTTCACGGTGAGCTGGCTGAATCCGCTACTGGGGCTGGGAAGGAAGCGTTCGTTTAGGTCGGAGATCAACGGTTCTTTCATTGAATCTGTGGATAATTTCTACATTGCGGAATATGTACGTTATGCGTATCCGGGAATGATCACCTATCTGCTGTTTCTCGGAAGTATGATCGCGGGTATGATAAAGAGGGTCCGCAGAGATAAAAGCGGACTGCCGAAGATCCTTCTGGTAGGCAGTGTCTGTTATCTGATCAATCTTTTTTGGGTCGATTCACTGCAGACATTGAAATATCTCTATATTTTGTTCGCCCTTTTTCTGTGCCTGGATCCGGTACGGGAGGGGGAAGATGCACCGCCCATGACAACATCGAAGTATTTGAAGAAAAGAGGAGCAAGATGAATCCGTTAGTAAGCATTGTAGTGCCGGTATATAATGGAGAACGTTATATTGACGACTGTATGAAACGGCTGTTGGAACAGACCTATGCTCCTTTGGAGATCCTGCTGGTGGACGACGGCAGCGGGGATAGCTCCGGTGGCATTTGCGACCGCTATGCGGCGGCTGTCTCCCATGTCAGAGTCATTCATCAGGAAAACGGCGGCCCCAGCAGGGCGAGAAATACCGGAATTGCACATGCACAGGGAAAGTATCTGATGTTCACGGATGTGGACGATCTGCTGCAGGCGGATGCCGTGGAGAAAAATGTCCGGATCGCGGAAGAGAACGATGCGGATGTGCTGATGTTCGGGTTCTGGTATTATGATGTGGCCAATGACCGCAAAGTGACGAGACCGATGAAAACATCCTTTTGTGGAAGCAGAGAAGAGTTTTTCCGGGACTGTCTGGTGGAAACCGTGGAGACAGAGGTGATCAACGCACCCTGGAACAAAGTGTTTCGCAGAGAATTTCTGCGGGAACAAAATCTTGCGTTTGATCCGCAGATCCGTATTTACGAAGACCTGTATTTTTCACTGCAGGCAGTGAGCAGGGCCCATAAGATTGCAGTCAATCCTAAACTGTTCTATCAGTATAATGTGCAGACCCAGGGAACCCAGTTAAACAGTTACGATCCACGCTTTTTTGATAATATCACGAAGATTTATCATTATGCGATGGATTTCTGTCGGGAATTCCCGGAACACGAAGAGCAGGAGATGGCATTCTGCCGGGTCTATTCCGGGCTGGGACTGACATTTCTCAAGCAACTCAGCTGCCGCAGAGGAATCGACGACTCTGAGAGAAAAGAGATTGTACGGAGAATCTGTCGGGAACAGGATTTCCTGGAAGCAGTAAGAAAATCCGGACTTCAGGGAAAACGAAGACTGCTTTATCTGTTGTTAAAGACGCAAAGTACCAGATGGATCATTGCACTGTACCGGAGCTGGAACGGTATTCAGCAGAGATGTTTTTGAGAAGGGGACAAGCATGGGAGATACTTCATTGCGAAGAATCAAAGAAAAAATACAGGATCATATGTTGCTGGGGTCGATCTATGACAATGTGATGCTGAAGACAAAGTACCGGGATGCAAAATTGTCCTTTTTGTACAATGTGATGATCGGGCAAAAGCACCGGATGCTGTATTATAAAACATTAAAAAGAAAATATCTGGAGAAAGTGACGGCGGACCGTCCATGGGAGACACTGGAAAAGAAAGTTAACCAGGGCAGAATCTGGTTCTGCTGGCTGCAGGGATTGGAGCAGGCACCACCTTTGGTGAAGCTGTGCTATGAAGCTCTTGGACAAAAGCTTCCGGACCGGGAGATCGTCGTGATCGATGCGAAGAATGTATTTGATTATATCACACTTCCGGAAGAGATTGTCGAAAAATGGAAGAGAGGGATCATCGGTCCGGCACATTTCTCAGATCTGATCCGTCTGGAGCTTCTGGTCCGTTACGGCGGATACTGGATCGATGCAACGGTCTACTGTACGGACGGGGGACTACTGGCATATACAGATCAATTGTCGGTTTTCATGTACAGCTTTTATTATTTCGGATTCAATCCGGAGATCATGGAGACAAATAACTGGTTTCTGTACGGAACCACGAATCAGAACATCTATTGTCTGACCAGAGAACTGCTCTATGCTTACTGGAAGGACAACGACCGGGCAGTGGATTACTATATTTTTCACCTGTTTATGACTATGGCATGCGATTATTATCGGGAAGAGTATCAGGCGATGCCTATTGTAAGTCAGGTGGAGTCGCATGTGCTGGCGACATATATGGGACAGCCATACGACGGAATCAAATATGAGGTTCTGAAATCAAGATGCGGATTCCATAAGTTAAGTACACGTTTCAGTGAGAAAGAGACTTCGGGGCAGGATACCTTTTATCAGTATCTGATGCAGGGAAAATTAAGATAATTGTGAGGAGAGAAGTATGGAAGGAAAGGGAAGTAAGGGGACGATACCCAAGATCATACATTACTGCTGGTTCGGCGGTAAGCCGATTCCGGAGGATCTGCAGAAATGCATTGATTCCTGGAGCAGACTGGAAGGTTACAGGGTCATGCGATGGGATGAAAGCAACTGTACCTTTGATGAAAATGAATTTGTACGCAGAACCTATGCGGAAAAGCAGTTGGGATTTATCGGTGATTATTATCGCCTGAAGGCGGTATATGAATACGGTGGGATTTATCTGGATACCGATGTGAAGGTATGCCGCTCCTTTGATCCGCTGCTATCCTATCCGGCATTTTTCAATTTTATTTTTGATTGTTCGGTGGGATCGGCCATTATCGGAGCACAGCCGGGAAATCCTTTGGTGAAAGCGCTGTTGGATATGTACGATGCCACCGAATTCGGCAGGAATCCGGATGGAAAAGTATTTAACTTCCGGGACGGCAGACTTATCGTGGATGGATATGCCACCAGCAATTATTATTATACCTACTATATTTTGAAACATTATCCGCAGTTTCGCCTGAATAATCAGTTCCAGGATCTGGGGGATTTCGTGATCTTCCCGAAGGAGCTGTTCGAGATCGGAACGATCACAGGGAAACAATATGCAGTACATCTGTGTGCCGGAGAGTGGAGATTGAAAACGGATGACAGTAAGACAATGAAGAACCGCATCAAAAAAATGATCGGGAAATGGCCATGGCTGTTTGACAAAGTCCAGATACTGGTGCGGAAAAAACGCTATGACAAGCTCAAGACCCAGATACCATTCTATGAATACTATCTTGCACAAAAGGAAAACCATCCTCTTCCGAAGCTGTAAATAATTCGTAGAGGAAGGAAGGGTTGACAATGGAAGAGTTTATAGTCAGATGTAATGCACTGATCGCAGAACAGTTGGAGGGAATCTCCTGGACATTATTGCTTCTCATGATGACAGCAGTTTTCTTGCTGGTGCATGTCGCAGTGCTGATTTGGTCCAGGCTGCGGGGGAAAGAAATGCGCCCCGGAAAAGAGATACTGCTGATGCTTCTGGCGGGATATGCATGCTTTCTATTTCAAATAACATTCTATAATCGGGAAGAAGGAAGCCGTTCCGGAATTTTCACCCATATTTCCATGTGGTTGAAAAGTGGCAGTCCGGATCTGTCCAATCAGATGATCTATGACCTACTCAACGTATGTCTCTTTGTGCCCTGGGGAGCGCTGATTGCCCTGTTCCGCGGACGCGAGAAGATAGGCAGGAAGTTGTTTCTAACGACCTGCTACAGTTTCCTGACCAGCTTCTGCATCGAAGTGATCCAGCTGCTGACACATAGAGGTTATTTTGAATTGATGGATATTCTTACAAATGTTACAGGTGGAATTCTGGGTGGTCTGGCAGCGGTGCTTTTGTATGTAATTGTGCCGGCTCAGGGAAAGGCAAGGAGCAATCATGGATAAAAAATCAAGATTTTCTAAAAAAGACAGGATTGTGATCCTGCTGAGTCTTGCGTCAGTGCTGGTGCTCGGATATATTATGTGGGATTCCTCCCGCAAACAGCAGCAGGAACAGGAGATGCTGCAGGAGATCAGTGAGGAACAGAGTACGGCAGATGCAAAACAAAAAGACCTGACGCAGCTGGCAGAAGGGCTTTACATCAACGAGATAAATCAGGCAGGCTGGATCGAACTGTACAACGGATTATCCCGGGATGAAATTCCCCTGCAGGACTGTAAGATCACAGTGAACGGACAGGTGAAAAAAGAATTTACCAAAGAAGTGGTATTGCCGGCAGCAGGGTATCTGTGCGTGGAGAATCTGGGATCTCTGGCAGCGGGAGATGTGATCAGCATATTTTTCCCGGAAGAGGTATTGCACAGCAGTATGCTGGTCCCGGATCTGGAAAGCGGAGAAAGTTACGGACGGATCACGGATGGCGCAGAAGTCATGGAATGGATGACCGCCACCAAAGGAGAAAGCAATACGCAGGGAGAAGTTGTAGAGACGGAAAAGCTGCATTTCTCTGTTCCCGGAGGTTTCTATGATAATGACATACAGGTGGAATTGTCTGCCGGGGAGAACAGCCGGATCTATTATACCCTGGATGGTTCCGAGCCTACCACACAGTCCGCGCTGTACGAGGGTCCTATTACGATTATAAACCGGAGCGGCTCGGACATGACGCTGGCAGTGAATCCTCAGATGGAGTATTCCTATGCATATCAGCCTGCCAGTCTGACTATGGGAACAGTAGTGAAAGCCATGGCTGTGGATAGTCAGGGGCAAAGCAGCGATACGGAAACACAGTCGTATTTTATTGGAATCGCAAAGTCGGGCGATGTGGCAAGTCTTCCGGTATTGTCAATCTCCACAGAAGCAGATAATTTCTTTGATTATTTTGATGGTATTTATGTCAGGGGACGCACATACGAAGACGCAATTGCCCGGGGTACGGATGGCGGACATGCCGCGAACTATTATCAAGGATGGAGCAGACCGGTCTGTGTGGAATTTTTTACAACGCAGAAGGATAAGACTTTTCAGGAAGATATGACGGTTCAGATGCTGGATGACTTTAGCATCACATCCTCACAAAAGAGTATGCAGTTTACAGGGAATGTGGCAGCAGGAATGGGAACCGGACTCGAAAATTATTACAGAGATCCGGAAATGACTCTGACGTTGCAGACGCATCGAAGAGACAACGATTATATGACCAGGGATTATCTGGCACAGAGATTATTGGCAGGCACAACGGTAAGAAGCCGCGATATGCAGCCCTGTGCGGTATTTCTGAATGGAGAATACTGGGGTGTCTATATGTTGAAGGGAGCTTACGATGCGGAATTTGCGGAACAAGCCTACGGAGTGAATGCCGGGGATGTGACTATTGTCAGTATGGATCCGGAGACAATTCCGATGCAGGAAGATTATGGGGAGCTGTATAGGTTTGTAACAGAAAATGATATGGGAAATACTTCCAATTATCAGAGAGTACAGGAACAGATGGATATCGACAATTATCTGGAATATTTCTGTGCAAATATGTATCTTTCCAATGCATTTTACGGTCAGGACCAGCTGACAGTCTGGAGAGTGGATCCGGACAAGGCAACAGGAAATGGTTATGAAGATGGTCGGTGGAGATATCTGATGCCCCGCATGGATAACAGTATGGCAAACGGGACGACTGGAGGGATGTGCACCTCCAGTATTGACTCTTATCTGATGCAAAGTGTTACGGAAGATCCGTTTTTTACTTCCTTGTTAAGAAACAAGGAATTCAGGAATCGCCTGAGTGGTACGATGACAGAAATGGCGGAGACTGTGTTTGGAATAGATCAGGTGGACCAGGTGCTGGATGAACTTGCCGGGGAGAGAAAGAAAGCAGCAACCGGTAATTATAAGAGGTTTTTTGGAAATACAGACGATTCAGCATATATCCGTGAAATGGAGAAGATCCGCACATTTTTTGAGGAAAGGACCGGGTATATTCTGCTCTATACGACAGAGGTGGTGGAAGGAGAGGAAACGATGAATGAGTAGTCGTATTAAAAATTCAGCCCGCAATATGTTGTCCGGATTTGCCTATCAGTTTATTTCACTGGTACTAAGCTTTGTATCCAGGACAGTGTTTGTTCATACGCTGGGTACGGAATATCTGGGACTGAACGGTATCTTTTCTGATGTGCTAAATCTGTTGTCCATGGCAGATCTTGGCTTTAATACTACTATGGCTTACAGTTTTTATAAGCCTTTGGCGGAACATGACGAAGAGAAGCTGGCTGGATTGATCCATTTTTACAAAAGGGTCTATAATGTAATAGCAGGAGTTGTAACAGTAGTGGGAATTGCAGTGATCCCATTCCTGAAATATATCGTCAATACGGAGAAGGAGATTCCTCATCTTGAGGTATACTATCTGTTTTCACTGGCAAATGTGGTAATTTCCTATCTGTTTGTCTATAAATCCACGATACTTACTGCAGATCAGAAAAACTACAAGGTGGTCAATATTTCAATTTGGACCAGCCTGCTCAAGACAATTCTGCAGATCCTTGCACTTTTATTACTGCAAAATTATATTCTGTATCTGGCGATTGGAGTTGCAGTGCAATTTTTTAATAATCTCATGGCCTCCAGAGAGGCACAGAAGCAGTATCCGTTCATTAATAGAAAAGCTGCGGTCACTGTGGATGAAGAAAAGAGTATTTTTGAAAATATGCGCTCCGTTTTTTTGTATAAGATCAGTTCCACAGTCTTCACGGCCACGGATAATATCCTGATCTCCGTGCTGGTGGGAACAGCAATGACGGGAATCTATTCTAATTATCTGATGGTGAGTAATAAACTCCTCCTGATCATCCAGATCATCTTCTCGGCGCTGACGGCCAGCATAGGCAATGTCATTGTCAGGGAGAAGAGTGGGAAGCGTTACGAAGTGTTCTGCGTAATACAATCTGTCAGCTTCATTCTCTGTGGAACTATTGTTAGCGCATTTTGCATCATGGCAAATGATTTCGTCTATGTGTGGCTGGGAAGTGACTTTACAATCAGCACAGGTGCCATTTTGGCGATGACGCTGAATACGTATCTTTCCTGTGTGCTTCAGCCGCTGTGGATCTATCGGGATGCCACCGGACTTTATGTACGCACGAAGTATGTTATGCTGGCCGGTGCGGTGCTGAACCTTGTGCTCTCGGTTCTTCTGGGAAAGGCTATGGGACTGACCGGAATCATTCTGGCATCGGCGATCGCAAGGCTGAGTACTTATTTCTGGTATGAACCGAGGCTTTTGTTCCGGGAGTATTTTGAGAAAAGTGCAGCGGGATACTATGCATCACTTTTCAAAAATGCATTACTTATGGTAGTTACGATAGGGGGACTATGGATGCTTTTATCCGGAGTGCAGGCACAAAACTGGCTGCAGTTGATCGGTAAAGGGGTTGTGATCGGGGGAATCTGCAGTGTGGTATTCTTATTGGCATATTGCCGGACAGAAGGCTTCCGGCTCATCATAAAAAAGCTGAAGAGTATTTTGCCGAAAATATAGCATGATGTAATTGGAGGAATTGGGATGCTGGAACAGCATTTGATCACAGTGATCATACCGGTGTACAAAGTAGAAGAATATTTGGAAAAGTGTGTTCAGGCGGTTTGCCGACAAACCTATAAAAACCTGGAGATCCTGTTGGTGGATGACGGATCGCCTGATCGCTGTCCGGAAATGTGTGATGCGTTCGCATTGCAGGATGATCGTATCCGAGTGATACATAAAAAAAACGGTGGTTTATCCAGTGCCAGAAATGCTGCGCTGGATGTGGCACGAGGAGAATATATTGCATTTGTGGACAGCGATGATACAGTAGAAGCAGATATGATCGAGAGTCTCTACCGCGGAATACAGAAATACAATTGTGAGATCGCCATCTGCAATCACTATGTGGAGGAAAACGGGAGACTGGTGATGGAAATACCACCACTGGATGAAGAAAAGGTATACACTGCAGAGCAGGCACTTAAGCTTTTGTTGGGAGATATTTACATACGGAATTATGCATGGGATAAGCTTTATGCCGGAAAACTGTTCCGGGGGATCCGGTATCCGGAGGGAAGAAATTACGAGGATATTGCCACGACCTATTTGCTGTTTGACCGGGCTGAAAAAATCTGTCAGGTGCTGGAGTACGGTTATTATTACGAAAAAAGGGATAGCAGCATTTCCGCTAATCTGACGAAGGAAAAATGGTTTCATAATACCGGAAATATTGTAAAAGGAATGGAAGAAAGATATCTTTATTTCCAAAAAATGGGGAGACGGGAATTGGCAGACAGAAGTATGGTCGATCTGGAAAAATATATGGTCACGTTTCTGAATCTCAGTTTTATCCTGCATGACAAACGGGAACGCAAATATTATCGGTCTTTCCTGAAAGAACATCTGGAGGAGATCCGGCAGAATCCGCAGATTCCGGAAAAAGAGAAAAAAATAGCAAAAATATATACCATGAAAACACCCGTGGCAGCCGCATATGCGGAAGCTTCTTATCTGCGCAGAGAGAATCGGTTGTTTCAAAAAATGTTTCAGGCCATGCAACGCATAAAACAACGGATGAGAGTGGAACAGGTTAAATTTGATTTTTCATGCATGCAGGGAAAGCAAAGAAGAATTTTTATGTTTGAACTTCCCTGTTTTGATAATTTGGGAGATCATGCGATCGCTTACGCAGAGTGGAAGTTTTTACAGCAGATAGAAAAAGACCACCCGGAGATACAACTGATCCGGATCGAGGGGTGGGATACTCCGGCAGCGGTACGGCAGCTGAAGCGGGAGATTACGCCACAGGATATGATATTCTGCCAGGGAGGCGGCAATTTGGGGAACCTGTATGCGTTCGGTGAAGCATTCCGCCGTACTATCTTCAGGGCATTCCCTGAACAGTTTTTACTGGTATTTCCACAGACGATGTACTTTACTCCGGATGATGCCGGTCGGAAAGAACTTAAGAAGAGTCAAAAAATTTATAATCGGTGTCGTAATTTAACGCTTCTGGCCAGGGATGAACGCTCCTATTCCCTGATGAAGGACACGTTTACCTGTAACCTGTTGCCTGCGAAAGACATTGTTACCATGCTGGATGAAACGGAATATGCTGCTGGGCGGCGGGAGGGAAGTATTCTGTGTCTGCGTTCCGATAAGGAGGCAGCACTCACCGCGGAACAGAAGAGGACACTGAAGGAAATGTGTGTCCGGAATACGGGAAATGTATTGATCACAGACACAGTTACATTAACCGAGATATCCGGACAGGACAGAGAGCAGGTCTTAAGAAAAAAGTGGGAGACATTCGGAAAGCGGAGAATAGTGGTGACAGACCGGCTTCATGGGATGATTTTTTCTTTAATAACTGCGACTCCTTGTGTGGTGCTTGGAAACAATCATTTTAAAGTTCGGGAGACTTATAGAACACTGAGTGCATGTTCCTATTTGAGATATGTGGAAACGGTGGAGGAAGTACAGGGAGCCATGAAGGAGCTTTTGGCAGATGGACAGATATTTGAAAAACCTTCGTTTTCTCAAGATTTTAACAGACTGTATCGCTATATAGAGGATAGGATGAAAGAGTAGAAGCAGATTGTGGAGGAGGTGTGCCTATGGGAAAGAAAGAAAAATACCTGGCAAAACTGATACGCGCCCAGCTGAAACAGAAGGAAGTACCTTCCCTGCCGGAAGGCGTGACGGTGGATGAAATCGTGCAGATTGCGAAAAAACATCATCTGAATTACCTCCTATTGGGAGCTTTGATCCGGGTAGACAATCTTACAGAGGAAGAACGCAGCAGGCTGCGGTCTCCGTTAATGAACAGTATTTTGCGCTGCGGTGTGCAGGTGCAGGAACAGAGAGAGCTGGAAAGATTGTTTGAGGAAAAGGGGATTATCAATCAACCCATGAAAGGGGCGGTATTACGATTCTACTATCCGGCACCGCAGATGCGGGAGATGAGTGACCTCGATATTTTGTTCGCCGAACAAAACATGGGAGAGGCACAGGAGTTGTTAAAAGAACGGGGATACACTCTGTACCGTGCAGTAAAACACCATGATATTTTCCAGAAACCGCCGTTTCTGGTGATCGAGGCTCATCGTGCCATGTACGACAAGACGGTGGACCGCAATCAGTACGGTTATTTCAAAAACTTTTCCCGCACGCATACCAGAAACGGATGTACATATACACAGGACTTCGGAACGGAAGATTTTTACGTATATATGATGGCGCATGCGGCCAAGCATTTCTATCAGACCGGCTGCGGTATCAGACATCTGATCGATATCTATGTCTATCTGGAACGATTTGGCGAACAGATGGACAGAAACTATCTGGATAAAGAACTGGAACAGTGTGGCATTCTCACATTTACCGGGCACATGGAGAAACTGGCCTATCTGTGGCTGGAGGAAGAGGAGAGCAATGCACTGTATGACAATCTCTTTGCCTATCTGCTGGACAGCGGTATCTACGGCAAAGATGAGAACGGCATCTGGAATAAATTTGCCGAGGAGAAAAAGAAGGGAAAAACCGCAGGCAGACAACAACTGAAATTCTGGTATGCATTTCCCCCATTGCACTATATGGCAGAATACTATCCTTACCTGGAGGATTGTCCATGGCTGCTCCCCTGGGCATGGCTGGTCAGAGGAATCACAGGTCTGGCAAAGCATAAAGGCACCTATAAACGTCAGATGATGAATCACATTGATGAAGAACGGATCCGGACGGTACAGGATATCTATGAGAAGATGGATCTGAAGTTCCAGTCATAGAAAGGCAGAAAACGGAAATGACAATTTTGAAAAGAGGATATCGTTTTCTCAGATACAACGATCATAAATGGTTGTCTGTACAATGCTGGATTTATTCTGCCATCTATCGCCTGCAGGTGCTCTACGGTAATACAACCAGGCTGCGCGTGAAATGGGGCAGCGAGGGCGAAGAGTCTCCCGAGGAGGAGACAATCGAGCATTATCGATATGCCAAAAAGGTGGCATACTGTGTGAACCGGGTCTGCAGCAGGACGAGCTGGGAGAGCAAGTGTCTGGTGCGGGCACTTACTGCGCAGAGATTATTGAAAAACAAAGGGATTTCTTCTACAATGTATCTGGGATGTAAGCTCGAAGAAGGAAAGATGGTAGCCCATGCATGGATACGTTGCGGCAGAATGTACGTCAGCGGAGGAAGCGGAGAAGATTATTCGGTAGTGGATAAATTCCGAAAATAAGTGGAAATAAGAGAAAAATAAGTTAAGTAAGAAAATGGAGGGTAAAAGGATGGAGAAAAATGCAATCATCAAACTGAAGAAGCAATTAAATGTGACGGATCTGGCAGGAGAAAAGGTCATGATCGATTTTGAATCAGGAAAATATTTTCTGATCAAAGGAGCGGGCAATGATATCTGGGATATGCTGCAGGAGGAGATCACTCCCACGCAGATCGTGGACCGGTTACTGACCATCTATGAGGTGTCCAGAGAGGAGTGTGAAGAGTCCGTCATGAAGTTCCTGGAACAGATGAAGGGGAATGGCTTTATAGAGTAAATCCGGGGGCTGTGAGATATGGGTAAAATTAAAAAAATATGGCAGGATCGGGGAAATCAGTACCGGTATGCACAATGGTTATGGCAGTATTCCAGACCGTATCTGGGGAAAATACTTCTGGTTATGGTGTTCGGACTGTTGGAGACAATTGCATCACTGCTGATGGTTCAGATCTCCAAAGAAATCATAGACCATGCCACCTTTGGCAATGCATTTGTACGCCTGATGGTGGTCTATGTATTGTTAATGCTGGGAATGCAGGCGGTGACGGTAATTTCGTCGCTGGTATCTGCCATGCTGACGGAGAGATTTTCTTTTGGCATACGGAAACAGATCTATGAGAAGATCATTCATTCCCACTGGATGGATGTGAAAAAATATCACACCGGGGATCTGATGACGAGACTTACCAGCGATGCGGGGAATGTGGCGGACGGTATTATCGGAACTATTCCAAGTATTATCCAACTGGCGGTGGAACTGCTGCTGGTATTTTTTACGCTGTTCTATTATTCGCCGATGCTGGCAATGTTCGCCCTGCTGGTAGCTCCGGTGGCAGCACTCAGCTCCTGGTGGCTTGGCAAAAAACTTCGAAAACTTCAGGTGAAGGTGCAGGAGAGTGAAGCAGCATATCGGTCTTTTTTACAGGAAAGCCTGGCAAATCTACTGATCGTAAAAGCGTTTGCCAACGAGGATTATTCCACGGAGCGTCTGACACAGCTTCGGGAGGAGAGGTTTCACTGGGTATACCGTCGGACGAAAATGGGAGTAGCCAGTTCCACAGTGATGTCACTGGCATTTCAGACCGGATATATTGTAGCATTTTGCTATGGAGCAATACAGATTTCCCGCAAGATGATCACCTACGGAACCATGTCGGTATTTTTGACACTGGTGAACCGTGTGCAGGCACCGGTCATGGGACTTGCGCAACAGATTCCCAAGGTAGTGTCTATACTGGCTTCCGCTGGAAGAATCATGGAATTGCAGCAGATTCCACTGGAGATGAAAACGGACACTCAGATCCCGTCGGCCCGGATCGGCGTGGAGATAAAAGACATGACCTTTGGTTATACGGATGAGACAGTACTGGAGAATGTAAATCTGCGGATCAATCCAGGAGAATTTGTGGCTATAATCGGAGAATCCGGTATCGGCAAGACCACACTGATCCGTATTATCATGTCCTTTATGAGTAACATCCGGGGAAATGTTACCTTTTTTAATGAAAAAGGGGATCTGGAACGGGCGAATGCCGCTACCCGGAAATTTATATCTTATGTACCCCAGGGGAATACATTGTTCAGCGGTACGGTGCGGGAGAATATCCGTATGGGGAAACTGGATGCAACGGAGGAAGAAATGTATGAGGCACTGAAATTGGCATCCGGATATGAATTTGTCATGGGACTTCCAAAGGGGATCGATACTGTGATCGGAGAGAGAGGACACGGTCTGTCCGAGGGACAGGCACAGAGGATTGCCATTGCCAGAGCCTTTTTAAGGAAAGCCCCGTTCCTGATACTGGATGAGGCGACTTCCGCATTGGATGAGAAGACAGAATTGGAAGTGCTGCAGGGGTTGAAGGAATTGTCGCCACGTCCTACCTGTCTTATCATTACCCATAGGAAAAGTATTCTGCCTTATTGTGACAGAGAACTGCAGATCGTGGACAAACAGGTGATGGAAGTGACGAAGGACTAGATACGGATGCGGTTTTTCTGCAGCATATAATAAAGAGGAAAACAATACCGGGCAAGGAAAAGCTTACCACGTGCAGACAGAGTCTCTGCATTTTGATGATAACGCTTGTAGCTGTCCCGGTATTTTTGCGCTAAATAAGAAAAGGTGTTCTGCCAATGATATTTGCGCGACTTCACGCACAATAGGGCCAGCTTGTTGGTCACATAGACAGCGTAGGCAGCGGAAAAGTCAGAAGCTTCCGGGGATGTCTGAATACGGTCGAGGGAATACAACAGTGCATCCGCATAGTCACAGCTAATATCAGAGAATCCTTCCTCCATAGTGCTGTCTTTGCGCTGACGGTAATAGTTTAAAGTCTCTTCGAGCCATACTACCTTTTGACATTGCAGTGCATAATCGGTCAGAAAAGAAATATCTTCCATTTTCTTTCCTTCCTGGAAATGGATATCGGATAGCAGACTGCGTCGGTAGAGTTTATTCCACACCCAGGTTGCAGGCCCCGTAAAGGGATCCATAAAGTGCAGAAAAAATCCTTCCTGCGATTCTATATTCTGTAAGTGATAGGTATGGCAGGCTTCCATGGAAGGCAGCACTCTGCTGTCGGAAAATATCTGTTCATGACATATCACCAGATCCGCAGATTCATGGATCATGGCGGAAAGCATGAGACGATAAAAATCCGGATGGATCAGATCGTCGGAATCGATAAAAGAGATGTAGTCGCCGGTCGCAAGGGACAGTCCCACATTGCGGGCATGGGAGATGCCACCGTTGTCCGTATGCCGGACAGTGATGCGGGAATCCGTAAGGGCGAGTCTGTCACACAGAGGACCGCTGCCGTCGGTGGAACCGTCGTCAATGAGCAGAATCTGGAGATTCCGGTAGGAAGAAGCGGTAACACTTTCCACACAAGATATCAGATAATGGGCTACATTGTAGACCGGAATAATAACGCTGATGAGAGAATCCATGGATGCCTCCTGAAAAATGAAGTGACAATACAAGAACGACAAGAACGGGCAGAAAACTGTTTTCTGCCCGTTTTCTTTATTAATTCATTATCTTACGTGAGAGAATCAGTGTACGGTTACGTCACCGTCGATATCGGGGTGGGAATCAAAACCACTGGAGAAGCCTAACCAGTAGTTGCCGTTTTGATCTACGCGGATTTCATCATACTGGGAGGAGAGATTTTTACCCTGCTCAGTACAGGAAATAGATAATTCTTCAACTTCAGGTGTTTTCCATTTTTTCATAGCTCTCATATACTCCTTTTCTATCAAACTATCAATAACTGACAACTCAGACTATAACTGATTCAGGAGGGAAATACAAGAAATCTAACATCATTGATATATTTTGAGATGATTTCCGGTATCTCTTTTGTGGTGTCACGGTTCTGTGGCCTTGCGATCTTATATATGGGAAAGCTTGTTACTGCGCTTAAGAACTGCGTCATGCGGGCGGGAGTGATGCCGAGTAGGTTCAGCAGTTCCCCACGGAATAGATTATGAGTCAGGACCTGCAGCTTTTCGCTGCCGGATAATTCCTCACAGGACAATTCCTCGCAGTTATCCCGGTAGATTGTAAACATGCCTCCCACGGGAAGCGGTTTCCGGCAGTAGGAGTCTGTAAGTTTTCTCCCGTATTTCTCATCGGCTTCCCGGATATAGGTATATTCACTGTCCGGATCGCGTCGCATGACATCCGCGCATACCCGCTGCCAGGGAGGTCCCGGATAGAGGATGCTCTGACCATTTTCCGTGCGGATGGCACAGATGTCGTCGGAGGCAAACAGGATTCCCGGTTGTTTCATCAGATGCAGAGCGGTGGTGGATTTACCGCTGCCGCTAGGGCCCGAGATCAGATAAGCCTTATCCTTGCAGCACAGCGCACTCCCATGGATTAGAAGATAGCCACGCTGTAAAAGGAGAAAAGTGATGGCTCCGGACAGAAGATAAGTCCGCATACGCACTTCGTCGAGAGCAGGATCTAACTTCCAGACGATAGCCTTTGAACCTTGTTCTACGTAGACCAGTAGTTCATCATACAATCGAAACCACATGACCTGCTCGGTGATCGAAGAAAATTTTCCCTGTCGGTATTCCGTAACGACCCATTCAGGGGGCATGCCAAGGGTCAGTGTGGCATCCGGAGTGACCGGAGGCGTTAGTTCATCGGCCTCCGGAAAGCAAAGCTCACTCTCCAGCAGCATGCCGTAGAGACGATAATAATACATACTCAGACCTCCTTTAGAAACAGACTGCAGGAATACAGGACATTTGCCATACGCAGATCGGAAAAGGTCAGTTCGGATGCGGAGGCCTCTTCCAGGCGGATGAGCAGGGGATCCAGTTTCCCTGGATCTATATAACGGCGTAGCGTGGGGGAATGCAGTGCCTCCAGAATGTCCCTGCGGTTCTCATTCCATAGAAGCTGGCTGCGGAATGTAGAGTCAGCACTTTGTACCCCGCGGTGAAAGATTTCTTTCCGGATGGAATCCGGGACGATTCCCTCCAGATATGTGCGGACCATACCCCGCTCCAGAGAACCACTGAGACTACATTCCACCGGGAGACTGCAACATAGTTCTATGATCCTTTTGTCCTTGGAGGGATCGCGGATCAATACTCCGTGGATCAGACTCATGGCTGTATCGAACATCCCAAGCTGCATTTGCGCGGTAGGATTGAAGATAAAAGACAGACGTTTTTCCCGGGAATCCATCTCGCCACCGCCGGCAGAACGCATCTGCTTCCGGTAGGCGCGGGAAATATGATAGCGTTGCATAAGTCCGGGGGCCGTCAGCGGATCTTCCGGCTTGGCAGGGAAGAGATTGCCTATCCATTCGGTCAGTATACATTTTAACATATATTTCCTCGGAATGCCGTACCGGTGACCAAAGTCTTTCATCGTCCGGAGAGCAATCCGGGGATGCCCGGAACAGAAAAGCTGATAAAATACAGACAAAGCCTTGCCCCAGGAGATCGTGGCATTACCATATTGTCCTTTTAACACGACCCGGCAGCCGTCGCGGTGAGCTTTTTCATAGATGGCATCCAGCCAGGTCAGGTTGTGACCGGACTTCATAGGATAGCCCAGAAGCGGCACCAGCCGGGAAAGCTCGGTGAAGGCATCCTGTCCTGGACAGGAGAGGAAGGCAGGTGAGATATTCGGATATTGTCTGCAGGTAGCCAGCACTCCCGCAGATTCATCCGCCGGCTCCGTCCCTTCCGGTACAAAATCCCGCAAAGGCACGGAGGTATAGCTGTATAGCTGTTCGCCCATCTCTGCCAGCCGGGGAGCTGCCAGCGCAGCAATTGCGGAGGAGTCTAAACCGCTGCTTAGTGTGCATCCGGTATGTTCTGCACTGCGGAGCATGGAAGAAACGCAGGCAGAGAGTGTGTCCCGGAACAACGTCTGGTAGTGCATCGGATCTTTATGCGGCAGAGGCTTGGGAAGAGAAGTACGATCCCAGTAGATATCAAGGGAGGAAAACTCCGGTGTCCAGGTCAGGTGGCCGGCAGCAGGCATCTGGAGGATGCCTTCATAAGGAGTCAGAGCTTCATAAAGCATCATATCTGCCGAAGTGGTGGCGAGACATGCAGCAAGCCATTTTTCGGAGACGGCTGCTGACAGAGTGCGGGCCAGAGGAACCAGTGCAGTGCTAAACAGAATACGGTCCGGCAGAATGGCATAGAACAGGCTGCGGTTTCCCATATGATCAGTATATAAATGAAGTGTGTGGGTACTTGTATGATAGATAGCAAAGGCAAACGCGCCCAGAAGATGATCACATACAGAAGATCCCCATTTTTCCAGAGCAGCCAGAAGCAGACCACTGTCAGTAGTGTCCCCGGAGAGCAGAGGAAATTGCGAAAGAAGTTCCTCCCGGTTGTCCAGAACGACATCGGCAGTGAATAAAACCCCTTTGGTATTATCATAAAAAGGAAGAACCTCCTGAAAGGATTCTTCGGTAAAAAATTGCAGACCACAGTGAAAAGAGACTCCGGTATCAAGAGACAGTGATGAATAGCGGTCGATCGCAAAGGGCGTATAAGAAGTACGCATAGTATGTAAGGCTTCTTCCGTTTTCTCTGTGGAAGAGACAGGAACGATTCCCCAGATGGCAGACATAGATATTCCCCTTAGTTTGATAAAGCAAACAAAACCACAGGTGAAGTGCCTGTGGCTTAGTTGTTTTGTTCTGTGTTTGAGATGATTAGCTGAGCTGATCAGCAGGATCCTTGGGTTTGCCCTCAGAATTGTCCCAGCTCAGATGACCGGAAATAATACCGTCACCGATATAACCACCATCCCGGTATATACCGGTCCAGTTGTGAGCGGTTTCGTTGATGTTTAATTCTTCTACGGAAGGAGCATTCCACTTTTTCATAATTAAATACCTCACTTTTTGATAATATAATATATCAAGGACTATGGTCTTATACTATGGCAGTTTTATGTAAAAGTAAACAAATCTAACAGAAATGATAGATTTTCAGATACTTTTGTAATATATACACGAAGCACAGATACATAAAATCATCCTGGGCCTCATCCGGCAGTCCCGTACGGTAATGTGCCAGAAAGGCTTGTACAGTACCTTCGGAACAATAGTTGCAGGGAGAGGCTTCCAGTTCCTTCTCCAGATCCGGGAGCAGTTTCTGCCAGTCCCGTTGGATCCGGAGATAGTAATCAGAATTTTGCACACCGTAGCGCATCCATTGGTCCAGCAGATCTGTAGGCAGCAGATCCCGGAAGTTCCCCCGGATCAGCCAGCGGGGAGTTCCCTGCCATGCGAAGATTTCATAGGGAAGGTGATAGCAGAAATTCACCATGCGGGAATCTCTGGTGGGATCCCGCAGGATCAGGCCATAGTGAAGTCCCATTTTGGTCTCCAACTCTCCGATATAAGTCAGAAACGGTGCGAACCAGACCCAGGAGCGATAATCCTTCTCCGTCATCGGAAACCCCGGAGTACGGGTGGGGGCATATTTCGTATGACGCGCTGCTAAGGGATAGTCCGTTAAAATCTCAGAGTTCACAAAGGGGTTGTCAGTCTTTGATCCGGGGACCGTATCCGGCAGATTTTGTTGTCGGGCGGCAGCATTGTAATAGCGGATACAGGATTTCAATGCAGATCTTCGACTCTCCTTTACATGTTTTGCGTAGCGGTTAAGCCAGTACAGGAACGTCATATAGTGTTTACGATGATAGACATGACAGAGAATATTGTCAATATATCCATAGGAAACGGTACTGTTGCCAGCCTGTCCTGTTAGGAGTACTTTGCAGCCGGCTGCGGAGGCTTCCTCATAGATTTCCATAAGGTTTGGAAGGTTTGCGTAGGCCTTAAATGGAATTTCCATTATTTCCAACTCTTCCTGCAAGGCCTCCAGACAATTTTTCCCATGATTGTTCAGAAAGTGGGGTTTCATATTAGGATACATGTCCAGTATTTTTTGCACATCGGCGGTCTCATCCGTGACATGGTCCCGGTTTTTATCCGGATGAGGTGTCTCATAGGGGACGTAAGTATAGGCATACAGATTACGATGCCCCTGTTGCAGATGGGTGGCAGCCAGGGTACCGACACTGGCAGAATCCAGACCGCTGCTTAAGCAGATTCCGACTTCGCCGTTGCAGCGCAGAGCATCCCTGACACAATCACTGTATAACTGCCGGAAGGACCGGCCGTACCGGGCGGCGGAAAAGCTGCCGCAGGAAAAAGGGGATGCCTCGTCTGCCGGAGTCCAGTAGGTGTGTTCTGTAATTCCGCGTGAGGTGATCTCCAGACAGGTGCCCGGTTTTAATTTATACATTCCCCTGTAAGGAGTATCCTCGGGAGAAATATTGGGAGCAAGACCGGGAGCAGTCAAAAAGTCTTTGAAAAACAAGGGGTTTTCAGGAATCTCCGGAAATACTTGGAGAATCGCAGAACTGAGAGTGGAAAAGGACACCTGTCTTCCTGATTCGTAGTAATAGAGACAGCGGGAAGCCATCTGATCTGCCGCCAGATACAGAGTCTTCTTGGCAAAATCGTAGACCGCCAGGGAAAACAGTCCACGGAAATATTTCAGACAGGAAATCCCGAAGCGGGAGTAGGCCTGTGCCATCACGGTGCCGTCCGGAGTGGAGGCAGGAAGCTGCAGCAAGGAAAGGAGTTCTTTCCGGTTGTCTAACAGGCAGTCTGCGGTCATGAAAAAATCGGGGCTGCCGGAAGTATAGGGCAGCACCTCTGACAGAGACTCGTCTGTCAGATATTGTATTCCGCATCCCATGAAAACAGTATCTTTCTGTACGGAGGAATAACGGTCAATCTTACATTTTTTTTGAAACGGTAGCTGCATTTGTTCTTTTATATTCTGTGGTAGTGGCGCATCCCATGAAATGATTCCCCAGATTGCCGACATAAAATGACCCCCTTTTTGCGGACTTCGACAGTCGAATCAGTGCGGAAACCGACTTGTTTCGTAATATAGGATATGATAACATAGTTTTCGTAAGATATCCATGCGATTTTCAGGTGATATAGACGACGGACTCATGGAAGGATGAGAAAATGGCACAGTACAGCTACAGACTTTACGGACTGCGGATAAAGACGGATCTGGACTTCTCCCAACTGGTGGCGGAAGACGCGGAAACTGTTACAGAACCGGTTCCGGAGATCCGGATCGAAGAGGGAGAGATTCCGAAAGAAATTTTACGGGAAACAACACGGAAATATGACTTTGGACCGGACTTTAGCTTCTTAAGCAACAGAACCATGTGGATGGTGGTGGAACAGGGCAGATTCATCAGATACCGCAGGAAGGAGGGAAGTAA
The DNA here is from genome assembly GCF_051972595.1 of Simiaoa sp. NCBI lineage: Bacteria > Bacillati > Bacillota > Clostridia > Lachnospirales > Lachnospiraceae > Simiaoa > Simiaoa sp. The sequence goes on from NZ_JBOKRY010000004.1 coordinate 98,273, forward strand.
TCCCTTCTATGTGAAAACTTATCTGCTGGGATACGGTATGGCGATGATTGCAATGCAGAGGGGACAGCTGGCCATTCATTGCAGCGCAGTAGCAGATGAGCGTGGCGCTGTGCTGATCGCAGGAGAGAGTGGCGCCGGAAAATCCACGATCACCACAATGCTGCTTGAACAAGGGTATGAACTGATGGCAGATGATATGGCGGTAGTGGAACCGCGGACTGACCGGACTTTTGTATATCCTGCATTTCCCTATCAGAAGTTGTGCCGCAATGTAGCGGTAGAACAAGGATATGATCTGACACGATTACTTTATATTAATGAAGAAAAGGATAAATTTCTAGTGCCTTACCGGGGGGCATTTTCCACAGAAGCCAGACCGGTAAAAGCGTTCATTATGTTGGGGATTACAAAGGGTGAAAAGGTGCAGACCGGGGAAATTATGGGAATCCATAGGTTCCCGGTATATGCGGATAATCTTTTCCTGAGGCATCTGCTGCAAAAGGAGAAATACACTCCTCAGATCGGGTCAAAATGTATTGCCATGGCTACAACGGTTCCGACCTTTTATATAGCACGTCCGGCAGAAGGGGACAGCACAACGGAAGTAGCGCATATCCTGCACCAGATTCTGAAATGTCAGATACAGGGCAGCTGAATCAGGAAGCAGCAGCCTTCTCCCGGCTCGCTGGTGCAGCAGATGCTTCCTTCCAGACGCTCTACGATAGCTTTGGCGATAGAAAGCCCCAAACCGCTTCCGGTAGCGGATCCCGGGGTGCGTGAATGTGACACAGTGTAGGTCCTTCGGAAAATATGGGGAAGGGCATCTTCCGGAATGCCGGGTCCATTGTCGATGACTCTGATCTGCAGCTGCTTGCCGATGCATCCGGCTTGTAGGGTGATGCGGCTGCCGGTGCCGGAGTATTTTGCAGCGTTGGTGAAAAGATTGTCCAATACCCGGATCATTTTCTGGACATCAACAGAAAACTTACAGGAAAGATTCTCCGGAAGGTCCAATACCATGTCATGATCGTCATAGCGTTTGTCTGAAATCATATCATAAAAATATTCTTCCAGAAACGGTGCTGCCTCCAAGGTGACAAGCTCAAGTTCCCGGGATGTATCTTCTACACAGAACAGATAATACATATCCTGGATCAGATTTTCCAGTGTCTGTGTCCTGCGGTCGATCAGCTGCAGAGAAGCTATGTAATCCTCCATGGATATTTCCTGACCGGAATTCAGATAATCCAATGCACTCCGGATAGCGGTTATGGGAGCCCGCAGATCATGCGAGATATTGGAAAGCATTTCTTCCTTTTCTGACTGTACGCGCTTCAATTCTCTATTTGCTTCGGTTAACTGCCGGTTGACTTCCAGCAGCTTCTGGGAAAGACTTTCAATGGTCTCTTTTTCTACGGAAGGAGAGACAAAACTGGCTTTATTCATTCTGGGATTCCCCCTGCAATATTATTGACGATAAGAGGCAATGATAAAACGATATCCCTTGCCCCATACAGTTTCAATGTGATTAGACAGTTCATGGCTGCAATCTAATTTTTTGCGCAGTCTGCTTACATTCACCATAACTAAACGGCGATCGGCTTCCATATAAGTCCCCAATAGGGCCTTGCCCAGTTCTTCAAAGGTAATATCCCGGTCGGGATGCTCCGCAAGATAGAGGAGAACCTCGTATTCCCGGTTAGCAAGTCCAAGATCCTCGCCCAGGAACAGCGCTTTGTGTGCCACCTTATCAATGGTAAGATTGCCGATGACCAAAGTGTGATTATCGGATGCCGACTTCAACTGTCCCATACGCCGGAGGAGTATATCAATGCGGGCTTTCAGCTCTCGCAGACTGTATGGCTTTACAATATAATCATCGGCACCACTGGTGAGACCGGTGATCTTATCGTCTTCGCTGCTTTTTCCGGTAAGAAACAGAATGGGAGCAGAAGTGAAAGTGCGGAGTATGTGGCACACTTCATAACCGTTCCTGTCCGGCATCATAACATCCAGCAGAATACAATCCGGAGAACATTGCTTTGCCAGACGGATCCCCTGCTCTGCGGAGGATGCGATCGATACGTCGAAGCCTTCGCCGGTCAGATATTTTTTATTGATTTCCAACACTTCACGATCATCATCTATCATCAGGATCACTGCCATGAAACACCTCCTATGTCAATGCCTTACTAAGTCGGGGGGCTTTTGACCCCGACATCATTGTATCATTATCAGAGTAAAAAGTTAATATGTGGAATGAGAAAAGCTATCGCGCAGCTTGATTTTGCCGGATTCTTATAATAAAATAAATTGAGCTGTTGGATGTGGAAGACTATGAGAGGAGACGGGGAATTGAACAAGACAAATTCAGGGGCAAATACGAATACAACCCAGATATTATTGGATATCTTTGTGCTTGTATGCGCATTTGGAATTACGTTTTTGATAAGGGGACAGCGGCTGGATGATCAGACACAGTTGCGACTGGAGGTTCTGACGGGAGTATTTTTGCTGCTTTATCTTCTTTCCAACAAAGAAGGATATCTATACAATGTAACAATGTTTTATTATCTGGACAGAGTGCACCGAAAGATTACGAAATCCTTCGTTGTTGCCATGCTGGTGACGGGGATCCTGCTGCAGTTTGTCGCTCCGGGACAGGAGGCAAGAGAATTCTTTATTATTTATCTGATCATGGCTTATCTGTTGATCAGTATAAAAATGTTTTTTGGCAAACCGTTGATCAGAATGCTGGAAGAAGGCAGGGCACCCAGAACGGCATATGTGGGGAAAAAAGGAGAATTCAATAAATTCAGTTATTTTTTGGATAAAACATCCATACCGGTCAAAATGGTTGGTTATATTGCAATGAAGCGAGATGAGTATGAGGCGGATAAGGAAGAATATCTGGGATGCCTAGAAGAACTGGAGCAGCTGATCAGAGAGAATAATCTGGATCAGATATATATTATTCAGAAGCATGGGGAAGAACTGCCATTTACACAGCAATATGTAGATATCTGTATTGACATGGGAGTGACGGTACGCCTGGTGGTGGACTTTTATAAGAAAAGACGTGCCTATAGTTATGTGAGTACCGTGGGCACCTATCCGGTTATCACGTATCATACCATCAGCCTGAACACTTATGAAATGGCTATAAAGCGACTTATGGATATTATTGGTGGTATGGTGGGGATCCTTTTATTTTCCCCGGTTATGCTGGCGACGGCGGTTGCCATCAAACTGGATTCTCCGGGACCTGTGATCTTTAAACAGACCAGGGTGGGGCAGAATGGCAGAAATTTTAAAATCTATAAATTCCGCAGTATGTATATTGATGCGGAAGAGCGTAAAAAAGAACTGATGGCTCAAAACGAGATTGCCGGCGGTGTAATGTTCAAAATGAAGGATGATCCCCGGATCACAAAGGTAGGCAGGGTGATACGCAAGTTCAGTATTGATGAACTGCCGCAATTTTTTAATGTGGTAGGCGGATCCATGAGTCTGGTAGGTACCAGACCGCCGACACTGGATGAAGTGGAAAAATATGAGAGAAAACAATGGCGTCGCATCAGTATCAAGCCGGGAATTACAGGAATGTGGCAGGTGAACGGACGAAGCAAGATAGATAATTTTGACGATATTGTTGAGATGGATGTGGAATACATTGACAACTGGTCACTTATGTCTGACATTAAGATCATATTAAAAACGTTCATTGTTCTGCTGAAGCATGATGATGCCTATTAAAGTAATGAAATATGTATAGATAATAACAAAACAGCATAAAATATTTTTCTCAAAAGATGACCCTTTTTGGTGTGAAAGGACGTCTTAAACTGTTAGAGAGATCAGAACTCGGGGAGAATACTGATTCTCGGAAAGACAGGGGAAAATATGAAGAGAGATTATGCGGAGATAAACTGGTTCGGCGTGGTGGCTGCTGGCACTCTGATCGTAACCGGTGTGATCATTGAGCCTCTTTTGGCTGTTCTGGGATTGCTGATGCTGAGTGTGGATGTTATAATCAGAGTTGTTGAACCTATGCAATATGTGCAGGAACATAAAGAACATAAGAAAGAAAAGGAAGGCAAGGCATTCTATGAAAGTCTTAGTAACAGGCGTAAAGGGCCAGTTGGGATATGATGTGGTAAATGAACTTACAAAGCGCGGCATTGAGGCGGTCGGCGTGGATATTCAGGACATGGATATCACGGATGCTGCCAGCGTGGAAAAAGTAATCGGTGAGGCAGCACCGGATGCTGTGATTCACTGCGCAGCCTACACTGCAGTGGATGCAGCGGAAGACAACGTAGAGCTCTGCCGTAGGGTCAATGCGGACGGTACACAGAATATTGCCAATGTCTGCAAGAAGTTAGACTGCAAGATGATCTATATCAGTACCGATTATGTATTTGACGGTGAAGGCACCAGAGCCTGGGAGCCTGACGATGAGCGCCATCCTCTGAACATATACGGACAGACCAAATACGAGGGTGAGCTGGCAGTGCAGAATACACTGGAGAAGTATTTTATCGTAAGAATCTCCTGGGTATTCGGTGTGAACGGTAAGAATTTCATCAAGACCATGCTGAACCTTGGGAAGACCCATGATCATTTGACTGTAGTGAATGACCAGTTCGGCTCTCCTACTTATACTTATGATCTGGCAAGACTTCTGGTGGACATGGTGCTGACCGACAAATACGGCATTTATCATGCGACCAATGAAGGTATCTGTAACTGGTATGAGTTTGCCTGCGAGATCTTCCGCCAGGCGGGAATGAATGTGGATGTGGCTCCCGTACCTGCCTCTGAGTATCCCACAAAGGCGAAGAGACCGGAGAACAGCCGCATGAGCAAGGAGAAACTCACAGAGAACGGTTTTGAGAGACTTCCCTCCTGGCAGGATGCTCTGGAGCGTTATCTGAAGGAAATTCTGTAAGGTTTTCCTGAACAGGGGCCTTGTATAGGCAGGAAAATAACAGGAAATACTTCATGGAGCGGTATCGGAAACGGTACTGCTCCTCTTTTGGTTATAATAATATGAAAAAGTCGTGAAAAACCCTGTAAATTTCACGAAAAACCAGTTGACAACGGAAGTTGGAACAAGTATACTATTAAAGCGTGCCAGAAAAGGTGCGTCTATTATACTATTTAAGAAAGAGGTGAAACAGAATGCCAACATTTAACCAGTTAGTAAGAAAAGGACGTCAGACCTCTGTTAAGAAGTCTACTGCACCTGCTCTCCAGAAGGGTTACAACTCTCTTCACAAGAAAGCAACAGACGTTTCTGCTCCCCAGAAGCGTGGTGTATGTACCGCTGTTAAGACAGCAACTCCTAAAAAGCCTAACTCTGCTCTTAGAAAGATCGCCAGAGTACGTCTTTCCAACGGAATCGAAGTTACCAGCTACATTCCCGGTGAAGGTCACAATCTGCAGGAGCACAGCGTTGTTTTGATCCGTGGTGGTCGTGTTAAGGACCTGCCCGGTACCAGATACCACATCATCCGTGGTACCCTTGATACCGCCGGTGTCGCTAACAGAAAACAGGCTCGTTCCAAGTACGGCGCTAAGAGACCTAAGGATGCTAAGAAATAAGTAGTATCCGGGGCGTTTTGAACGTCGGACCGAGAGTTCGATGAAAATCCGCGAGGATTTTTGGAGACGATGCGCACATCGTCTTTGTACCACAAAAACGAAACTAAGAAAAGTGTTGGAATTCTGTGATACAGATATAACAGCGCGAACACTTGGGGAAACACATGTGAGTACCTATGATTTAACGTAACTAGTGAGAAGGACAGAACTGACATAAAAGCGAGTGCAAGCTTGCTTGCAGACGAACTTTTATGGAAGGGATGGGTCGGCGAACAGCCGACATCGAGGCATCTTAGATGCCGAGATAACGTAATCTCACGAGAACAATTTGTTAAGGAGGGAAGAACCGTGCCACGTAAAGGACATATTCAGAAAAGAGATGTATTAGCAGATCCTTTATACAACAACAAAGTGGTTACCAAGCTTGTCAACAACATCATGTTAGATGGCAAGAAGGGTGTAGCCCAGAAGATCGTATACGGAGCATTTGCTAAGGTTGAAGAGAAGAGCGGCAAGCCTGCTCTGGAAGTATTTGAAGAGGCTATGAACAATATCATGCCTGTTCTGGAAGTAAAAGCAAGACGTATCGGTGGTGCTACCTATCAGGTACCTATCGAGGTTAGACCTGAGAGACGTCAGGCTCTGGGCCTTCGTTGGTTGACTATGTTCTCTCGTAAGAGAAGTGAGAAGACCATGGAAGACAGACTTGCTAACGAAATTCTTGACGCAGCCAACAATACCGGATCTGCAGTTAAGAGAAAAGAAGACATGCACAAGATGGCAGAGGCAAACAAGGCTTTTGCTCATTACAGATTCTAGTAGGAGGGAAAAAACTTGGCTGGAAGAGAATATCCGTTAGAGAGAACCAGAAATATCGGAATTATGGCTCATATCGATGCCGGTAAGACCACTACTACCGAGCGTATTCTGTATTACACAGGTGTTAACTACAAGATCGGTGATACTCACGAAGGTACTGCTACCATGGACTGGATGGCTCAGGAGCAGGAGAGAGGTATTACCATTACATCTGCAGCTACTACCTGTCACTGGACTCTTGAAAAAGAGACCAAACCCATGCCCGGTGCTCTGGAGCATCGTATCAACATCATTGATACCCCGGGTCACGTAGACTTCACCGTTGAGGTTGAGCGTTCCCTTCGTGTGCTGGATGGCGCTGTCGGCGTCTTCTGTGCAAAGGGTGGTGTAGAGCCTCAGTCCGAGAATGTATGGCGTCAGGCTGACACCTACAACGTACCTCGTATGGCATTCATCAACAAGATGGATATCCTGGGTGCTAACTTCTACGCAGCAGTAGATCAGATCCGTACCAGACTTGGTAAGAACGCTATCTGCCTTCAGTTACCTATCGGTAAGGAAGATGAATTCAAGGGAATCATCGATCTGTTCGAGATGAAGGCTTATATCTACAACGATGAGAAGGGTGACGATATTACCGTTACCGATGATCTTGGAGATATGGCTGATGAGGCTGCTTTATATCATGACGAGCTCATTGAAAAGGTTTGTGAGCTTGATGATGATCTGACAATGATGTATCTGGAAGGTGAAATTCCTTCCGTTGAAGAGATGAAGGCTGCTTTGAGAAAAGCTACCTGTGAGTGCAGAGCCGTTCCTGTATGTTGCGGTACTGCTTACAGAAATAAGGGCGTTCAGAAGCTCCTGGATGCTATTATCGAGTATATGCCTTCTCCTTTGGATGTACCGGCTATTAAGGGTGTTGACCTTGATGGTAATGAAGTAGAGAGAAAGTCCTCCGATGAAGAGCCTTTCGCTGCACTTGCATTCAAGATCATGACCGACCCGTTCGTAGGTAAGCTTGCTTACTTCCGTGTATATTCCGGTACTCTGAATTCCGGTTCTTATGTACTCAATGCTACTAAGGACAAGAAGGAACGTGTAGGACGTATCCTGCAGATGCATGCGAACAAGCGTGCAGAGCTGGAAAAGGTTTACTCCGGTGATATCGCAGCAGCAGTTGGTTTCAAATTCACCACTACCGGTGATACCATCTGTGATGAGCAGCACCCTGTAATCCTGGAGTCCATGGAGTTCCCTGAGCCCGTTATCGAGCTGGCTATCGAGCCTAAGACCAAAGCCGGTCAGGGCAAGATGGGTGAGGCTCTTGCAAAACTGGCAGAAGAAGATCCTACTTTCCGTGCTCATACCAACCAGGAGACCGGTCAGACCATCATCGCCGGCATGGGTGAGTTACATCTGGAGATCATCGTTGACCGTCTGCTTCGTGAGTTCCATGTAGAAGCTAACGTAGGTGCTCCTCAGGTTGCTTACAAGGAGACCTTCACCAAGGCTGTTGATCAGGAATACAAATATGCAAAACAGTCCGGTGGACGTGGACAGTATGGTCATTGTAAAGTTAAGTTCGAGCCCCTGGAGGCTAACTGTGAGAAGTTTGACTATGATCCTAAGGCAAACATTCTGATCAACGATCCTCCTACCCTGTTATTCGAATCTACCGTTGTCGGTGGTGCTATTCCTAAGGAATACATTCCTCCCATCGGTGAAGGTATTCAGGAAGCAGCAAGAGCTGGTATCCTGGGTGGATTCCCTGTACTTGGTGTTCATGCGAACGTATATGATGGATCCTATCATGAGGTCGACTCCTCCGAGATGGCATTCCACATTGCAGGTTCCATGGCATTCAAGGAAGCAATGCAGAAGGCAGCTCCTGTACTGCTCGAGCCGATCATGAAGGTTGAGGTTACCATGCCTGAGGAATACATGGGCGATGTAATCGGTGACTTGAACTCCCGTCGTGGTCGTGTAGAAGGTATGGAAGACATCGGCGGTGGTAAGATGGTTAAAGCATACGTACCCCTTGCTGAGATGTTCGGTTATTCCACAGACCTGCGTTCCAAGACTCAGGGTCGTGGTAACTACTCCATGTTCTTCGAAAAGTATGAGCCCGTTCCTAAGAACGTTCAGGACAAGGTTCTTGCTGCAAAAGCAAAATAAGTATTAAATCAATAAAATGACTTGAAAAACCTCTGATTATTTAATATAATCAGAGGTAGCGAGTTAAAAAAATAAAACTACGAAACTGTTTAATTATTTTAAGGAGGACTTAAATAATGGCTAAAGCTAAATTTGACAGAACAAAGCCCCATTGTAACATTGGTACCATCGGTCACGTTGACCATGGTAAAACTACTCTGACCGCTGCAATCTCCAAGGTTCTTTCCGAGAGAGTACCTGGTAACGAGAAGGTTGACTTCGATAACATCGATAAGGCTCCCGAAGAGAGAGAGCGTGGTATTACTATTTCTACCGCTCACATCGAGTACCAGACCGAGAAGAGACACTATGCACACGTTGACTGCCCGGGCCATGCTGACTACGTTAAGAACATGATCACCGGTGCTGCACAGATGGATGGTGCTATCCTCGTTGTAGCTGCTACTGATGGTGTTATGGCTCAGACCAAGGAGCACATCCTTCTGTCCCGTCAGGTAGGCGTTCCTTACATCATCGTATTCCTGAACAAGTGTGATATGGTTGACGATCCCGAGCTGATCGAGCTGGTTGAGATGGAAGTAACCGAGCAGCTGGAAGAGTACGACTTCAATGACTGCCCTATCATCAAGGGTTCCGCTCTGAAGGCTCTGGAAGATCCCAGCAGCGAGTGGGGAGACAAGATCATGGAACTGATGGATACTGTAGATTCTTATATCCCTGATCCTCAGCGTGATACTGATAAGCCTTTCCTGATGCCCGTCGAGGACGTATTCACCATTACCGGTCGTGGTACCGTTGCTACCGGTCGTGTAGAGCGTGGTGTTCTGCATCTGAATGATGAAGTTGAAATCGTTGGTATCAAGGAAGAGACCAAGAAGACTGTTGTAACCGGTATCGAAATGTTCCGTAAGATGCTGGATGAGGCACAGGCTGGTGATAACATCGGTGCTCTGCTTCGTGGTATCCAGAGAACTGAAATCGAAAGAGGACAGGTTCTGGCTAAGCCCGGTACTGTTACCTGCCACAGAAAGTTTACCGCTCAGGTATACGTTCTGACCAAGGATGAAGGTGGACGTCATACTCCTTTCTTCAACAACTATCGTCCTCAGTTCTACTTCAGAACCACCGACGTTACCGGCGTTTGCGAACTGCCCGCTGGTGTTGAGATGTGCATGCCTGGTGATAACGTAGAGATGACCATCGAACTGATCCATCCTATCGCTATGGAGCAGGGTCTTACCTTCGCTATCCGTGAGGGTGGACGTACTGTAGGATCAGGACGTGTTGCTACAATCATCGAGTAATTATAACTTGATATAAATTGAGTGTCAGGAGTACACTCTGTGTCCAAACGTAAGATACCCCAGAAACCTTGTGTTTCTGGGGTTTTTCTGTACTCTAAGAAAAGAATTATTCGTAAATTTATCAGATTTGCAATAGCGAAACATTTATCAGCAAGATGAAATACAGATAAATTTATAATTGAAAAATAAGACCAGCGGTGCCAAAACGGTGCCAAAAAGAAACTCCTGCGAATGTTTGCTATTCACAGGAGTAATTTTTTACCAGCCTTTGATCTGTTTGATCTGTTCAGCACGTTCCGGATCACGATGATATTGTAGTTTCAGACGGATAGTTTCCACAACTTCCTGTCTGGATTCATCATCAAGCTGATAGAACGATGTAAGCAGATTATCTACATCAGGCATACTGTTCTTACCGAAAAGGTACATCAGCGGATACATAGAATTTTTTAAGTAAGTCTTTACACGACTTGCGTCTAATGCTCCGTTCAAACCGTCTGGAAGTGTAGGATAAATCTCTTCTTCCTTAATTGTGCCAGAAAATGGACTGGCAGAACATATCTCATTCACATCAATTTGCAATTCATTCGCAAGTCTTAATGCAAAATCAAATCGAATATTGGAATCTTTTTGAATAATTGAATATAAGGTTGTAGCACTGATTCCGGTTGCCTTTGCAATTTTGCGGACATTTGTGCCTTTTTCATCAAGATATTTCTTTAAATTTTTACCGTCACCCATAGAATCCTCCTTTTTCATATATTAGAAAATTACGAAAAACATAAATCTATAAAATATCATAACACAGACGTGGAATAAAATAAAGAAAAAATAGTGTACGAAGTTCGTAAAAATGTGTTTACGAAATATTGACAACGATATAAATACATGATATTATCAATTTACGAAAATCGTACAGATATAGAAATACAGTAAACGTATTCTATATCTGGAGAGGAAAGGAGGAGGCAATATGGCAAGTTACAATTATATGATGAGTGCTGATGAAGTGGCACAGGAATTAAACTGCTCAAAATCTCATGCCTATAAACTGGTAAAAGCTATGAATAAAGAATTATCTGCACAGGGATATATTACGATGGCTGGAAGAATACCAAAGGCGTTTTGGGCAAAAAAGATGTATGGCTATGAAATAGCAGGAAATTAGGGAGGATCAATATGGCTTACAGAGAAAAAGACACAAAAAAATGGACAGCCCAGTGGTTTGAGACAAATGTCATGGGTGAGAAGAAAAAACGCAGAAAGCGTGGATTTGAAACAAAGCGAGAAGCATTGGAGTTTGAACGAAGCAAAAAGTTGAGCAATGAGCGAAGTATGGATATGAAGCTGAGCGATTTTATTGAGATTTATTTTTCAGACAAACAAAATGATCTGAAAGATCGAACAATCAAAAATAAAAGATATATGATGCAACAGCATATAGTTCCATATTTTGGAAATCAGATGATGAGTGAGATCAAGGCTTCGCAGATTATTCAGTGGCAGAATGAAATACAGAAGAAAGGATATTCAGATTCTTATTTGAGAATGATACAGAATCAGTTGACCAGCCTGTTTACACATGCAGCTAAAATCTATGATCTGCCGGTTAATCCATGCAAGAAAGTGAAACGAATGGGAAATTCAGATTCGAGAAGTTTGAACTTCTGGACACTGGACGAGTACAAACAGTTTATACAGACAATGGAGCCGGGAACAAGATATTATCTTATGTTTGAGATGTTGTTCTGGACTGGATGCAGGATCGGGGAGCTGCTTGCGATTACAAAAGCTGATATCAATTTTGAAAAGAATCGGCTTAGTATCAATAAGACTTATTACCGGACAGGAATGCAGGATATTATCACAGAACCGAAAACAAAACAGTCCTTTCGGACAATCGAAATTCCGGAATTTCTGAAAGAGGAAATTAAGGAATTTGTAGATGGTCATTACGGAATGCCGGATACAGAAAGATTATTTCCGGTTGTTCAGGAAGCGGTACAGCATAAGATGAAACGGCAGATTGAGCTGGCAGGAGTGAAGAAAATTCGAGTGCATGATATCAGGCACAGCCATGTGGCTTATCTTATTGAGAAAGGTGTGGAACCGTTATTGATTCGGGACAGATTAGGTCATAAAGATATTCGTATCACATTGAACACTTATGGACATCTTTATCCAAATCAGCAGAGAAAGATTGCAAATCTTCTGGATAATGAAAATGGAAATGCTGTTACCGGATTGGGAGAAGAAAGAGATGAATGTTGAAAAGGCAAAAGAAAAAGCCCAGATAAATAATCTGAGCAAGTTCTCTGATAATCAGATTCACTGATATACCATCTTGGCAGATTCAGTATATCACGAATCGGGAAATACGACAATTCCCGAATATCTGTTCATCAGAGACTTGCCCGGAAGGGCAAGAGGAGATGATGGAATGAATATGAATGAAAAAAATAAAATTGAGAATTGTAGAATAGAACCAAAACTGAAACTGATCAATATGGATTCAGTAGAGGTGGAACAGGTAGAATGGCTGCTTTATCCGTTTATTCCTTATGGAAAAGTGACCATTATACAGGGAGATCCAGGAGAAGGCAAGACAACGATGGTACTTCAGATTATTGCAAAACTGACCAGAGGAGAGCCGATTCTTCCTGTTACTGATACAACGAAAACAAAAGAAAAACGAGGTGATGAAGTCGATAGTGAGAATGAAGATTTAGATGCTGAAGATAATATGCAGGAACAGTCTTCTGTGTCACCTGTAAATGTAATCTATCAGACAGCAGAAGATGGACTTGGAGATACTATCAAACCCAGATTACTTGCTGCAGGTGCAGATTGTTCAAAGGTGCTGGTGATTGATGACAGTGACCAGCCACTGACAATGGCAGATGTCAGATTGGAAGAAGCAATCGTGCAGACAAAAGCAAAAATGGTTGTTCTTGATCCGATACAGGGCTTTCTGGGAGCGGACGTAGATATGCACAGGGCAAATGAGATCAGACCACTGATGAAGCGTATCGCAGTGCTGTCAGAAAAATATCACTGTGCAGTCATTTTAATCGGTCATATGAACAAAAACAGCAACGGCAAATCTTCTTATCGAGGACTTGGATCCATTGATTTTCAGGCTGCTGCAAGAAGTGTTCTGATTGTCGGGCGAGTGAAAGATGAACCGGAAGTAAGAGTGGTATGTCATACGAAGAGTTCTCTTGCACCGGAAGGAACGTCCATTGCATTCAGACTGGATAAGAATAATGGGTTTGAATGGATTGGAGAATATGATATCAGTGCCGATGAACTTCTTAATGGAGACGGAAGAGGACAGAAAAGTCGGAAAGCAAAAGAATTTCTCCTTGAGATACTGGCAAATGGAGGAATGACTCAGAAGAAAATTGCAGAAGAAGCAGAAGCCAGAGGAATCAAAAGTAAAACGCTATGGAACGCCAAACGGGAACTTGAAATTGATTCCGTAAAACGTGGAAAGCAATGGTATTGGATGTTGCCAGAATAAAAATGGAAGATGGCAAGATTACCATTTCTTAAGAAGAGGGAATCTTGCTACCTTGAAAGGAGAACAGATGCAAAATAAAAGTGTACAGATTCCATACGAGTTATTCTTTCAGCTCTTGCAATATTTTTTGATGGATAACTACGATGGCGAAGAAATAATCCGGTTGGGATTGGAGAAAAAACTGGATGCAATGGTGAATCGTGAAGTATACAGCAAATCCAAAACAGCACCAACGGAAGAAGAAAGAGAAAAGTTCCGGCAGGAATATCTGGACAGACGGGGAATACCGGAGAACTTTCGATGGTAAAGGTTCTTTCTGAACACTTTATTACAGGAGCGTGTCACGCACCTGTAGATAGCAGACAAGGAGAATGTTGGTAAGGTGTAGTCGGGAGTTGACTGGCGTAGAAGAGAATTTTCAAAAGGGAGCCCTGATTCAGGGCGCCCCTGCGGAAACGGTAGATGAAAGGAGATTGGCACAATGAGAGAAGGAAGATTAGGATATAACAGTTATAACAAAAGATATGGATTATTATCATCAGATCTATGGATTGATACAGGATTTCACTGTGGAGAATGCCTGGAAGTGTTGCTTGATGATGAATGGGTTCAGACCAGAATGGAAATGAATCCTGCAAGAGAATGGTATCTTGTAGGGACACCGTATTGTGGTGATTTGGAATATATTCGGGCAAGGATACCGGAGTAAAGGTCTCTGTACCCCCGGAGGGCGCAAGGGTACTTTTGATGGACGGTACGGCTGTCGAAAGTGCTTTTGCGTTACTTTTGACAAAAGTAACAAAACCGCCGTATCCGGCGAATATTTCTTTTTATACTATAGCTGGCAAAGATACAAATTTATGTGCCATGTCTGGCACTGGTTTTAGAAAGCGGGGTGAGGAATATGACGATGAAACGAACAATCAGTGGTATGATCGGGACAGGGTCTCTGGCTCATAACAGACGAGATTTTATAGCAGAAAATGTTGATCCAGACAGAGTGCAATTAAATATTTGTTACCGGAATGAGAATCTGAAAGAAGTCTATAAAGAGCTGTTTGATGAAGCTGTAGAACGGTATAATGTCGGGAAAAGAAAAGATCGGCAGATTACAAATTATTATGAAAAGATTCGCCAAGGAAAACAGGAAAAGTTGTTCCATGAAGTGATTTTCCAGATTGGAAACCGAGAAGATATGGCTGTTGGAACAGAAGCAGGAGATCTGGCTGTAAACGTACTGGATGAGTATGTAAAAGATTTCCAGAAACGGAATCCGACACTTCGGGTATTTAGTTGCTATCTGCATCAGGATGAGGCTACTCCACATCTCCATATTGACTTTATTCCTTATGTGACGGGCTGGAAAGGAAAAGGAATGGATACCAGAGTTTCACTGAAACAGGCATTAAAAAGTCTTGGATTTCAAGGTGGAAATAAGCATGATACGGAACTGAATCAGTGGATAAATCATGAAAAAGAAGTTCTGGCAGAGACTGCAAAGCAGTATGGAATTGAATGGGAACAGAAAGGTACTCATGAGGAACATCTGGATGTCTATAACTTCAAGAAAAAAGAACGGAAAAAGGAAGTACAGGAATTGGAGCAGGAGAAAGAGCATCTAACTGCTGAAAAAGAAGAATTAACAGCACAAATTGCAGAATCCAGAGCAGATATCCAGAATCTAAAAGACGATAAGGAACAGGCAATCAAGGCGAAGCAAGAAGCAGAACAAAAGGCAGGGAGCGCAGAAAAAGAACTAAAAAGCCTGGAAGATCGCAGAGAACAGCTACAACCGATTATGGATAGTGTGAGCAAAGAAATCAAAGAATATGGAACGGTTAAAATGTTACTGCCGGAGGCGGGCACGCTAGAACGGGCAGTAACCTATCGAGATAAAAAAATTAAACCACTGTTTCTTCAAATAAAGAATAAGGTTGCTGTAATGGCGGCTCAGGTTAAAGAACTCACGAAAGAGGTGGAAGGTTGGAAGAGAAAATATCAAAAGGTGAAACAAAAATATAATGCTATTCAGAGAGAACTGGATGATATACGTAAAGATAATCAGAAATTGTCAGAAGAAAAAGATATATTACAAGGTGTTTCTGATAGGTATGATCGTGTTGTGCGTGTTCTTGGAATAGAAACTGTAGATACAGCAGTACAGCAGGATATTCAAAACGAGAAAGTCCTGAAAGAAAAGCGACGGATGGAACAAATGCCGAAGGGAAATATTCATGAAAGATTGGCATGGGGAATGAAAAAAAGCGAGATGGAGAATCAGCAGCGTAAGAAAACTAAATCAAAAAACAGAGAAATGGAGAGATAAGATTATGGAAACACACATTTATGATGAAAAGAACGGATTAAGCTATACTTTGCATGGAGATTATTATTTGCCGGATTTGGTATTGAATGAAGAAGAATCGATATATGGGAAATATGGAATGCTGAGGAAACAGTTTCTGAAGGAACACAGATTAGCAAAATATCAATATTTGTTGTTGACTGGAAAGCTGACGGAACACCTGAATCAGATTGATCAGGAGAGCAGAGAGCAGGTGGAAATGCTTATGGAACAGATGGCAGAAAAACAGGGCGTAACTGAAGAATTAAAGGTACAGAATCGGACGAAGTGGGTTAGACTGATGAATAATATAAAAGCTAGTGCAGAAGAAATGGTGTTGAGAGAAATACTTTATATATAAGTATTGTTTGTAAAGGACTGAACAGGAAAAGCATAATACTATCCGGCTTATTAAGATTTATTTCACATCTCTTGATTTTTATTACGGTTACTGATATAGTTATTACAGTAACCGTAATAAGGAGGGAATGCTATGAGGGATAATGTGAAAAGTGGTGCACTCACAGAAGTGACATTCTATATTTTGCTTTCACTCTATTCACCTAAACACGGATATGCTGTCATGCAGTTCATTGAAGAAAAAACAGGTGGGCGGCTTTCATTGGGAGCAGGCACTTTATATGGTGCATTAAATTCAATGCTGGAAAAGGGATGGATTGAGCTTTTCGGAGATAGTGAAGGTAGAAAAAAAGAGTATCTTATCACTGTAAAAGGAAAGGAGATAGCTGAAAAAGAACTTATCAGACTTCGTGAACTTGTAGGTATTGCAAGCGGAATTGTAGGAGGTACACTATGAGCAAAAAGTGTTATCGTTTTTTTGGTGGGCTATTAACGGTACAGAAAAACTGGCTGAATAAGATGGCTGAAAAAGGTTATCGCCTTATTCGAACGGGAAAATTACTCTATGAATTTGAAAAATGTAAGCCAGGTCAAGTTCAATATTGCGTGGAGTTTATAGGACAAAAATCAAAAGCTAATGCTGAAGATTACCATGATTTCTTGGAAGAAATGGGATATTCCGTATTCTATAAAAATATCAATCTTAATTATTCTGTTGGTAAAGTTCGCTGGCGTCCGTGGGCTGAAATTGGCGGTCGTGTTGCAACAAACACTACAACATTTAACAGGGAATTGCTGATTGTAGAAAAAGAAAATGATGGAAAACCTTTTGACCTTCATACGTCCTATGAAGATAGGGCAAATTATTACAGTAATTTGCGAAATCCCTGGCTGTTATTAATGCTTATGCTCGCGGCATTTGCTACTGTAAATCGGTCTGTTATTTTAGGCATAGTTGCTGTGATTTTTCTAATCCCTGTCATTATATACCAGTTGCAAATTATGAAAAATAGGAATGAAGCGAAGATGAAGGAGTGGTGATTCAGGATAACAAGGTTGGTTTAGTTGATGCAATGTAATACACTGTCGTTTGAGGGTTAGTAGCCCGTTCATAAACTTGTGGGCAGTTTGTTGCTGATGATATAAATATTAGAGAAAATTAATTGAAAGTTAAAAAAAGAAAGTAATAAGTAAACAAAGGCTCAATTGTAAACATGTATTGGGAACGCTATAATGGAAATAAGGACAGGAGGTGTGAACAATGCGTATTGGTGAGCAGATAAAAAATTATCGAAAAACTGCGGGATTAACACAAGAACAGGTGGCAAATTATCTGGGTGTTTCTACTCCAGCGGTAAATAAATGGGAAAAGGGAAATACATATCCCGATATCTCATTACTTCCAGCTTTGGCACGACTATTGAAAATTGATATGAATGAATTGTTTTCGTTTCATGAAGAATTGACAGAAAAAGAGATTGGACAATTTGTGAATGAACTTTCGGAAGTTTCATTGGACAGCTTTACAGAGGCTTTCGAGATGGCATCTCGTAAAATACAGGAGTATCCTCATTGCGACTTATTAATATATACGATCGCAACCGTTCTGAACGGATCTTTGACTTTGTCAGATCTTAATGACGAAGAACGAATGGAATATAATACAGCTATTATTGAGTGGCTGGAACGAACAGCAGATAGTCAGGATGAAAGAGTGAGAAATTCAAGCGTTTTTATACTTGCAACAAAATATGTCCAAATGGAGAAATATGAAGAAGCAAATGCCCTTTTGAAAAAAATTCCTGATACTGTAATTGATGCAACGATTATGAAAACAAGTGTATTAGCACATCAGGAAGGAACAGACACTGCTGCGTTATTCCTGGAGGGGAAACTGCTACAGGCAGTTGTCAATATTCAAAGCTACTTGTATAAGTTAATTGAAATGGAAGAAGAAACAGGAAATCATGATAAAGCAGAGAGAATTGCTGAGATTACAGATCACATGATATCGTTGTTTGGACTATGGAATTACGGCAACACAGTGCCATATCTGCTGATTGCTGGATATCGAAAAGATGTAGAAAAATGTGTTCAGTTAATTAAGCAATTATTAAGTGAATCACAGAAGCCTTGGAATATGACGCAATCCCCTTTGTATTACAGGTATGAAGATACTGCACAGGGAAAAGCCTTTTCAGGAGTTGGAAAAAATTTTGTTCGTGAATTATATTCGGAAATTGAAAATAAGAAAGAGTATGAATTCTTGAGAGGGAATAAGGAACTCGAATCAATTTTTGAGGAACACTTGAAATAGGTTGTAAAAATGTATGGAAATAGATATAGTTGAGAAAGAAGAAAATTTTTGACATTTCCACAGATGCGTGCTAATATGATTATAGAAAAAGAGTGCTACCGATAGACGGTTAGTCCGTTTTACTATTTAGAATATCATCAAAGATAACCGCTTAGTTTACCAGACCAGGGCGGTTATTTTTGTGGTTTATGATTATCTTTGCCTAATGTATATCCGATACTAAAGCAGGTTAAGCCGAAGCTCACTACTGCTATGAAGTCAATAATACTCATTGGCTTAGCCCTCCTTTCCACTGGATTCCTTTACAGGTTTCTATGTAATCAGAGGGTCACAGTCCCTCTGGAGAAGGACTAACCGCCTACCGTTATGGTAGCACCCATGTTTCGATTATAACAGTTAAAAATTACCGGTGCAATATAAAGTTGGTAGAGTAGCATCTGTTAGCCGTGGAAGAGAATCTTTTCGACCAGGGCTTCCGGTGCCAAAACGGTGCCAAGAAATCAGGCAAATAAAAATATATGGTGCAGATCAGCCGTTTTTCACTATATTTTGGAGAGAAAACCATAAAAAATAAGAAGTAAAACGGGATTAAAGTATCGTGAAGGTGGTAGAACCGTAGGATCAGGACGTGTTGCTACAATCATTGAGTAATTAATAGAATTACACTAAATTTAAGGCTTCCAAGGTTTTCCTTGGGAGCCTTTTTGCGGTGTGCCGAGCATGGCACTAATCTTACTGGTGCAAGTCCAGTGGTGGCAATAGAGGTGGTAGATAGGAAATTATATAATCATATTGACAAGCGAGACCACAGATGATAGTCTGTATATAAGACCATCACCTGTGGTCTGTTGGATTTAGGAGGATACACATATGGAAATTCAATTAGGTGTGATCGAGGCAAGATATGCAGATATGATTTGGGAGCATGAACCGGTTACTTCATCGGAACTGGTAAAGATGACGGCAGTGGAATTTAACTGGAAGCGCACAACTGCACACAATGTTTTGAGAAGATTGATTGATAAGGGATTGTTTCGGAATGAAAATGGACTGGTAACAGCCGTAATATCCAGAGAGGAATTTTATGCCAGACAGAGCAGACAGTATGTAGAAGACACCTTTGCGGGTTCTCTTCCGGCATTTATTGCAGCATTTACGCAGGATGCAAAACTGACACCGGAAGAAGCGGAGGCAATTCGTAAGATGATTGATCAGGCGGAGGAAAAATGAGTATGGGAGAAATTTTCTTAAAACTGCTGAATATGAGCATCACAGCCAGTTGGTTAATTTTAGCAGTATTAGGTATTCGACTTCTATTTAGGAGGATACCAAAGTGGATTACCTGTTTATTATGGGGTGTGGTAGCAATCCGACTGATATTTCCGTTTTCCATAGAAAGTACATTTAGCCTGCAACCAAGTGCAGAGCCTATCAAGTCCAGCACTATGGTGGAAGGAGAACGGATACCTTATGTGCCGTTCATAGACAGTAACGTAGGTGTTGTAGAAAATACAATAAATCCCGCACTAGCAGAAACCTTTGCATATCAGGAAACCCAAAGCGTGGCTCCGCTACAAATAGTGACAGAAATCGCAGGGGGGCTTTGGTTATGCGGAATGGTGGTGCTTCTTATTTTGGCATTGGTGAGTATGATAAAATTGCGCCTATGTGTAAGGGAAGCTGTGCTATATAGAGAAAACATCTATATTTGTGATGCAGTAAAATCCCCTTTTATTTTGGGAATTATCAGACCCAGAATATACCTTTCCTCTTCACTATCAGAGGAAGAGATGGCATATATTATAGCGCATGAGAGTGCACATCTTAAAAGAAAAGATCACTTGTGGAAACCTTTTGGGTATTTGCTTCTTTGTATCTATTGGTTCAATCCTCTTTGCTGGGTTGCATACATTATGCTATGCAAGGATATTGAGCTTGCCTGTGATGAAAAGGTGATTCGTGATATGAACTTTGAGGATAAGAAAAAATATTCCAGAGTGCTATTGTCTTGTGCAACGCAGAGGCGATTAGTAATGATGTGTCCGTTGGCATTTGGAGAAGTGGGAGTAAAGGATAGAGTGAAGTTGGTGCTGAATTACAAAAAGCCATCCTTTTGGATTGTTTTGATATCCATGGCTGCCTGTGTAGTAGTGGCTGTATGCTTTTTGACAGAACCGAAAAGTGATTTTTCGATAGCAGACTACAAGGCAATCAGTTATAGAGAATATCAAAAATTGACAGGATATGACGCGGAATTCTATCATGCCTTATATTATATCGGGGAATTGCCCAAAACGGAATTATCAATCGTTTTTGAAGGAGACTATGATGAAGATTTAGCAGGGGCTGTTCTGGCTGAGGATGCGAAAGCAATAAGGATACAGGGGAGATTATCAGAGTTGTTTGGCGATGACACTAAACAATTAAGTGAGTCTGAACTCCTAAAAAAAATAAGTGAAAATTACGGAAATGTTATTTCCATAGATTATAGGGAAGGGGCGGGAACCGCATATTATGTGGGGGATTATTATGCACATATAGCAGTTGCAGCTGATACGGATGATAATAGGAATACGGTGTTTGAGATTGCAGTGGAAAATCAGACGAAAAACGAAAAAATATTTTCAGGCAGCAGTTCTTTTTGGCTTATCTGGGAAGAGGAGGAGCCAGTCAAAGAAAACGAAAATGTGGAAAACGCAAAAGATGACAATGGATACATATGGCTGTCTGATACAGTGTTTATAAGTGAACTTAAGGACTTGGATGGCAATGGTACAAAAGAATATGTGGAGGTCGATCTAGGAGATGAATCAAACAACTTCTATTCCCATTTCAAGTTTTATTGGAATGGTGAGATGATTTATGAGTATGAGGATCCTTGTAGAATTGACCCATGCGTAGCAGAATATGTAGACTTGGATCATGATGGGGAAAAAGAAATTTTCTTTTCATTTGCTCCAAGAGTAAATTCCATGTCACTTATGGAGTATATCGTATTAAAGCAGAACAATTCAAGTTGGAAACCGCTGGAGATGATTCACGGCGAAACGATGATGGATAATGCATTTCCATTGTCTGTTACAAAGGGAGACATCAAGTGGCAGGCTGTGATATCCTGTGAAAATTTGGATGAATCAGTTACTTTCGATGTAGAATCACATTATTTAGATTTGAAAAGAGAATTTCTTTCAGACAACGGGGAAGAAACGGAATTTACCAGTCAGTTGGTTGAGTGGTATGAAACAGAATTTGTAGATTACCCTTCGGGAGAAATCTGTGGGAATGTGTCAGCGTGGGGAATTTGGAATATAGAAGTAGGAGAATATGAAGGAAAAACCTGCCTGATTGCAACACATGGGATTCAGTGTTATGATAAGTTTGATTTTTGGGGAGAGGCAGATGTCTACTTTGATTATGATGAAAAAGGAAATACAAGATTTTTGAGCATCCAGTTTAGACCACAGTACCAGTATTTGGATCAAAATAAAGAAGTCGAAGAGAGAATTTATGAAGGTGAGACGCCCGGCGTATCTTATGGTGATATTGCGGAAAGATATTATACTGTAGGTCAATATATGAAAGAGGTAAAGGATGTATCAAAGGCTATGGCCGCAGCAGGGGATTCGTATATATGTGATGAGTACCTAAATGCGATGGGAAGCCCGGAGGCTGAATCCGTATATGTATTGCATGATTTAAATAATGACGGTATAGAGGAATTTTTTATAGGTCTTAAATTTAATTATGATATACCTTACTATGTAATTTATGATGTATATACGTGGAAAGACGGAAGAGCGTATCAGTTAATGAGAGGTATCGGATATCGTAATGGCTCGTGTAAGATATGTGAAAATGGAGTAATAGAGGATAATTATTCAGGGACGGCATGGGACGGGCAAACATTATACCATATTTTACCTGAGGGAGGAATTGAACTTGAGACAATAGACAGTGTTTCTTCAAGGCGAGACGGCACAGTTCAATCCTATTATCACTGGAATGAATTGATAGATGAAAATTCGCTACAAACGATATTGGAGCAATATCAACCGGAGTCTGTCACATATGTCGATTGTAATAGGGAGACAATTGAGCAACTACGTCTGAGTGGAATAAGAAAATAACTTACCGATTGACTTATAACTGATATTAAGGACAAGATGCATATTAGCTGATCAGGAGCAAGTATTCCGGTGCCAAAACGGTGCCACGAAACCATGCAAATAAAAATAGACCATGTAAAATCAACGAAACTATGAAGATTTCAGCCATAAAAAGCATAGAAAATATGTTGAAAAACGCTATTCAGATAACGTGAAGGTGGTAGAACTGTTGGTTCCGACCGTGTAGCTACCATCATCGAGTAATTGTGCGTTAGCAATGAGAAGCATTAAATAAGTGTAAAAAAGTCCAGAGCAAGCTTGCTTGCTTCTGGGCTTTTTTATGCTTATGGGAATGCGGCGAATGCCGCATTCATCGAGGAAACACGCAGTGTTTTCGAGATATGCTTCTCATAAATTTACAGCCCTTTGTATACAAGGGGTTGAGCCTTTTTGCTTGTGGTGATGTTATATGCGTTTGGAATGAGTAAGTTCTTTTATAGAGTGTTACATATAAAGTGGTTGTATCTTCAAGTAAAAATTGGTTGACAAAAATGACTACTGAAAGTAGACTATACATAAACGACTACACGCAGTAGACGAAAGGGGTGATCATATGAGTGAAATAAGATTAGGAGCAGTAGAGTCCAAGTTTGCAGATATCATATGGAATAATGAACCATTGCGACCAGTAGAATTGGAGAAACTCGCGGAAGCTGAATTGAATTGGAAGCGGACGACTACTTTAACCATTTTAAAAAGGTTATGTGAAAGAGGAATTTTTCAAAACAAGGACCGAATGATTACTTCCTTAATCAGTAGGGAAGAGTTTTATGCTCTCCAAAGTGAAAAGTTTGTGAATGACACTTTTGAAGGTTCGTTACCGGCTTTTTTGACTGCATTCGGTTCCAGAAAGAAGTTATCGGATAAGGAAGTGGAAGAATTGAAAAAGGTGATAGATAGTATGAGGAGGTGAGTGGATGGATTGGTATGAATTATTACCTAAGATTTTGAATATGAGTCTTACGGCAAGTGTTATCATTGTTACGGTGCTTATACTCAGAGTGTTGCTGAGACGGGCACCCAGGATATATTCCTATATGTTATGGACAGTTGTATTGTTTCGTCTGCTTTGCCCTATCACTATAAATACTACCTTATCGGTATTGGGTTTATTTGATCCCCCAATTGTGGAAACAACTGATAGTGTGAGTCAGGTTGCATATATTCCGAACAATATCGTTCATACAGAGAATCCAGAAGTGACATTACCAGTTCCGGTATTGGACAATGCTATAAATAATGCGTTGCCACAAGGGGTGGAACAGCTTGTAGCAGATCCTTTGGAGGCGCCTGTCAGCATTGCAACCTATATATGGCTGGCTGGAATCGTGGCTATGATAGGAGTTAGCATGATTTCTTATGTTAAGTTACGAAAGAGTCTGGTTGGAGCAGTGCGGGTAAGGGGTAATATTTATGTTGCGGACTACATTACTACTCCTTTTGTACTTGGCATATTCAGACCGCGTATCTATTTGTTATCTTCATTAAGCGAACAGGAACAGGAGTATATTCTAAGGCATGAGCAATATCATATTTGCAGAGGGGATCATGTTTTTAAGTTACTTGCCTATGTAGCCCTTTGCATCCATTGGTTTAATCCACTTGTTTGGCTGGCCTTTCTATTATTTAGCAAGGACATGGAAATGAGTTGTGATGAGGCGGTTATCAAAAAACTTGGGGAAGATGTACGAGCAGATTATTCTGCTTCTTTACTGAATTTAGCAACAAATAATGCTATTATGTTTGGAATGCCACTTGCATTTGGTGAGGTGGACACCAAAGGACGCATCAAAAACCTGGCAGCGTGGAAGAAACCTACTTTCTGGGTGACCATAGGGGCAATTTTGATATGCATTGTTGGAATTGTGATATGCATATCCAATCCAAAGGAAGAAAATTTGTATGCACCGGAACCCTTTGGTCACAGCTACAGGGTGGAAGAGATTTTCTTCATAGATGCCCGTTATTTCTCCGCAATCACACCGGAAACAGCGCCCAGATATCAATTTACTTCAGATTATGCTATGTTTGTATCCGGAGATGTATTGGATGATAAGAGTACAACGGAGTGGGTGCAACAGTTGGGGAATTTTGAAGAGGTAGAGATTACAGCTGAAAATTTTGATAACCATTTTAATATGACAGGGTTCACTATTTCAAATGATACCTGGTCCAAATTCAGAAGTGAAATAAATAAGGCATGGCGGATAAATACGGATAATAGTTTTTACTATTTTCTGCAGAACCAAGATGGCAGTGTATATCTGACTTACGGATATGATATAGATAATAGTACGAATATATTGGAGGAAGGCTCACACATCCGTTTCCTGTTTAGATTGGAACGTACAGATATTTTAAGTTGCAATGCCGTTAGTGCAGATTACAATGCTTATATTGAGCCTGCCTATTATTCAAGTAGCTATGAAGGGGAGTATGATGATTTATATTCCAATCCTATAAATAATTCCGGTAAGCTGATATTTACAGTGGATGGTGGTACAGATACGGATATTTTGGTTGTTAATGAGGAGTATCATAAATACACATCGGAAGAAGTAATTGTAGAAAGAGAAACTTATGAGCTGGAATGTAATCCACAGGGAAAGTTTGAGTTGGAGGTTTCTGTTCGAGGCGATGAACGTGATGAGGCAATCTATTCCATTTATGTTCGTGGAAAATCCGGATTCTATGTAATGAAGATAGATTTTCAGACAAGTGAAGGCGCAGTGGAAATTGATAGGTCGGAAACGCCGGAAGTTGAAAATATAGTGGACAAGACGGATTCCTTAGATACAGCCATATTAAACGCTATTGTTGAACATACTGCATCCGATTATCCGGTTGGTGCCTATCATTGTGCCAGCTTTGTGGAGTTGCATAGGGAGGAATTATGCGGAGTGTCTATTGCTGGTGGGAATGTGTCGAAAGAGTTGATAACGGTATACGGAATGGCATTGGAACAGTCATTTTCTTATTCGGAAGGTAAGTTAAATCAAGTCGGTGGAAGTCATATGCCGGTGGTCATCACTTTTGAAGTGTCAGATAATACATATATGGTGACTGATTTTTGGGTTCCCGGAGATGGAAGTTATTATGTATCGGATATTAGGGACAAATTTCCGGATGAAATTGAAGAAGATGCTCTGGATACGCAGAAATATGTGGTGGCTCAAATACAAGAGTGTTATAGTAGAGCGGTTCAGTATTATCAGATAGATACAGAAGCCGTTATAGACGAATTATTTGATACAATTGAATCATCTCCGGCAACCTCATCGAATCCGGCAGATTATATTGATGCACATTCTCTGGAATATAGAGAGCTTACGTATTACGGACAATACAGTTTAAGCTATATCTTTAATAAATTCATTGATGGAGAGCAGACCGAATTGCGTGGTCAATTGATGAGGATACTTTTAGATGATTTGGCACCGGAAGCAAAGCTTCGATTATATGCAGAAACCGGACAAGAGTACTTTGATGAATGGGCAAAGGGTGCAGTAGAAGTATTAGAGCAACATGATATGGAATGGATAAAAGAAAATCAACCCGCAATGTGGATTTATTTGCAGATGGTTGAGTAAAGGATGAAGAGAACAGCTTCGTTACAGTGTGGCGAGGCTGTTTTTGTTAGTTGTAGTTGTGTTTTGTAGATGATATAATTAAAAAGTATGAAATATAGAAGAAAACTACGATATAAAATGGAAAGTTTGTGATATAAATGGTTGGAATATATTTTAGTGGCACCGGCAATTCCAGATATGCAGCAGAATTGTTTTGCAAGGAATATGATGAAGCGACTAAAGCATTTTCATTAGAAGACGATAATATTACCCGGGTTGTGAAAAACGAAGAAATGCTTGTATTTGCCTGTCCGGTGCAATATAGTACTGTGCCGAAAATACTGCGTGATTTTATAATTGAAAATAAAGAACTGTGGGAGAGTAATAAGGTTTTTGTTATTGCCACGATGGGATTGTTTAGTGGTGATGGTGCAGGCATTCTTGGGCGACTTTTGCAGAAATACGGAGCAGAAATACTAGGTGGTTTGCATCTAAAAATGCCGGATAGCATAGGTGATGAAAAAGTGTTGAAGCGTCCGTTGGAAAAGAATAAGGATCTTGTGAAGAAAGCGGAGCAGAAGATTAACAAGTCGGTTCAACTTTTGAAATCAGGGAAACCAACCCAGGAGAGAATTGGTGTATTATATCGCATGGCGGGTATCTTTGGAGAAAGACTGTATTTTGGACATAAGACAAAGAATTATTCTAATAAACTGCGTGTAGATGAAGATAAGTGCATAGGTTGTGGCAAGTGTGAAAAGTTATGTCCTATGAATAATATCAAGATTGTCGATAAGAAAGTGGTACAGAATAACCGGTGTACTATGTGTTATAGGTGCATTAATAATTGCCCGAAGCAAGCTATGACGCTGCTTGGGAAAAAGGTTGTGGAGCAGAGTGTGATAGAGAAATATCTATGATGAGGAGAGCGTAAATGGTACTTTTAGTTGTCGATACACAGAAATTAATAACTACGCCGAAGCTATATAGTTTTAATGTGTTTGAAGACGCTGTTAAAACATTGATTGCAGCTGCCAGAGAGAATAATGTTGAGGTTGTTTATGTAAGACACGATGATGGTGCCGGAGCAGAATTGACGAAAGGGACACCGGGTTTTGAGATGTATGAAGGTTTTAGCCCGAAGCCGGGTGAGAAGATTTTTGATAAGACGGTAAATAGTTCTTTTAAGGGAACAGGCTTGTTGGAATATCTGAGAGAAAAGAATGTCCACACAGTAGTGGTTGTGGGACTGCAGACGGATTACTGTATAGATGCAACAATCAAGTGTGGGTTTGAACATGGTTTTAAAATGATTGTACCGGAGAATGCAAATTCTACATTTGATAATGCTTTTATGACAGGGGAGCAGAGTTATAAGTATTATAACGAGTTTATGTGGAAAGGCAGATATGCGGAGTGTGTTTCTGTGGAGGAAACGATTAAGAGGATGAAGGGGTAAGTGCAGAATGGAAGAGGTTATTAGAAAATATTTTCAATGCTGGTTGGATAAAGATGTTGATGCTGTAAAGGGTTTTTTTAGCGAAGATATTGTTTACAGCGAGTGTTATGGTCCGGTATATAAAGGCATTGGACAGATAATCAGATGGTTTGAGGATTGGAACCGGAAAGGTACTGTTTTGCAGTGGGATATAAAGCGTGTGATTGTGTCCGGGAATATAGCCGTTGTGGAATGGTATTTTAAGTGTGACTACGAGGGCAATGTGGATGGTTTTGATGGAGTGGCCATTGCCGAGTTTAATGCGGAAATGAAGATTTGTGATTTGAAGGAGTTTCGGTCGAAGGCAGAGCATTATTGTCCGTATGGGGAATAGGTGATTTTTGAATGTGTGATGAATGTATTGTATTTCGATTTTTTTGTGTAAAATAAAAGAAGTTGACGCAGGAATAAGCGAATAAAATAATTAAAATGTAGTATAAAGAATATCATAACAAAAGAAAAGGAGAACGCATAATGCCATTATTATATTTAGCAAAGGTAAATTTAAATTCTAATATATTCGATGTATATGATAAAAAATTAAAATTTGATGATGTATTTGATTTAATTTATAAAAACATCGCGGATGGAACAGATTATTTTACACAAAACAAAGATAAATATATTGATTCATATGGGAATCCAGAGGTTTTTATACGTAAATCGCAATATACTTTTCAAGAAATTATGAAAAGGGAAAATCGTATTATTACAGGAAAGTTAGTAAGAACTTTTAACAAACCTTCAGAGATATTGGATGAATTGTCACACAGAATGGTAACTACATACATTGAGGAAAGTGTAAGTATATACTTTTATTATGATGTTGCAAATGAAATGATAACCTTTTGCGAAAGACAATCATTTGGCTATAATCAATTTATGAAAGCATTTGCCAATATGCTGAATAAAAGTGTAAAAATGTATGAATTTGAAATATTTTTGCAAAAGGACAAAGATATTTTAGAGGAGAAAATGAAAAGTTTAAGGACTGTTCAACGTGTTAGAGCTACGTTAATCCCACCAAATTCAACGGAAGAAGATTTGCAGGAATTAAGAAATGAGTTAATTTATATGCAGCAATGCCAAGAAGCAAATGCGACAAAGGTTAATATCGAATATGCATCTGAAAATATGAAAATGGAATCGAGAGTAATGAAAGATATTGTAACGGCTGTTTCAAGGGGCTATGGGGATGTGACGGCTACTGGAATTAATAATAGCGGTCGTCAACAAACGATTAGTTCAAGTCAAGATGCAGCATATACAGCGAATATCCAAGATAATATTGGAGAAGATGAATATAACGAGGAGTCACATAATTTAATTTTGAGATTTTTGGTTAAACTTACTCGAAAGATGTTTGTGTAAAGTGAGGGATTCGATGAAGAAAGTGAAAGATTCGTCATATAAGAAATTATTTGAATTAGAAAAATACAAAGACTTATATGATTTCTCTAGTTTAGAGTGTCGGATAGCAGTAATAGGTATGATTTTATTAGATATTGTTTTCGCAGTATGTTCTTTTTCTGTTGGAGTTGATGAAACTGTAATTAAAGCAGTTTCTTTGTTAGATGATATCGGCATTGCATTAATTGGATATATTGGTTTTACGGTTAGTGCGTTAGCTATATTGACGGGAGCAATATCTAGTAAAGTTGTTAATATTATAAAAACGAGAAATAAGATGGTTGTGTTGGAAAGAATCTTATTAAGTTTTTACTTGATGGGAATAGTGTGTGCAGCGGTAGTACTAGTTGCGTTGATTCTCCATTTTATTGTCGAAATTCCAGTTGCTTCTATTTTTATCATTAATTTAATTGGTATAAGTATTCTTTCATATTTGATAATATTTATATTATTTTATTCAGTAAAATTAATTGGAAATTGCTTGGAATTGTTTTATATTGTTAATGGCTATGAATTATTAGATGAAGAGAAAACTGATTATAAGGCAATATATAATAACTATAGAATTACAGCGATAGAAAAAGTTAATTTGAGTAATACTTCGATAGAAAAAGTAAATGAGTATAAAGAAGTCGTAAAGCAGTTAATTGAAACGGATAATCGATCTGAAGAAGAAATAAAAGTCTTATTGGAAATGCATAAGTCACAATTTGGTGATTGAATTATGAAAGAATGAATTTGAGGTTATTCTGTGTTACGGTACCAATCTATAACAAAATGCATTCTGATTGGTATTGTGGCTAATAGATTAATGACAAAAATCAACGTAGTGTAAGCGGATTGATGATAGGCGAATAATTTATGGAATTTTGATTAAAATAAATTAATAATATGCAGTTGACACAACCTGTTAATTGTCATATTATAATTATAGAGAGGTCTCCATTAACCTTATGGTCTTGAACCATAGAAGAGATGAACATTAAAGAAGGTCTCCATTAACCTTCGGTAATCAATCCGTAAAGAGATGAACATTAACGAGTGGGAAGCTTAGTCTTCCCACATTTTTTAACTCAAAATACAAAGGAGCAGTATTATGTTTACACTGGAGGGAAAGTTGACATTTATCAACATTGACCAGAGCTACCTCAAAAAGCTGCATGATGCATGCTCAGAGGTATATTATAAGCCAAGCGGATATGAGAATAAGCCATACATAGGAATTCTGATAAATAAAAATGACAGAAAATATGTAATTCCATTATCTTCAGCCAAGGAAAAGCATAAGATATGGAAAAATGTCGATAAGGAATGTTACTTAGTTTATGAGATAGCGAAGAAGTCTAGTATGGGACAAGGAGATATTTGGGTGGCAGCAGAAGAGGATGATGTAAAGCATATTCTTTCTGTTATGGATATTAAGAAAATGATTCCGATTGTGGATGGTGTTTACAGTAGAGTAAATATTAATCCTGAGGACACAGATACCGATGATGTCAAGAAATATAAGGACTTGCTAAATAAGGAATATTCCTTTTGCTTGAAGGTAATTGATGAAGTAATTGGAAAAGCCAACAAGTTGTACGATAAACAGATGGCAACCGGAAAGGTAGTTAAGTTCTGTTGCGATTTTAAAGCGTTAGAAGAAGTGGCAGATAAATAGAAGCGGATGGCTCGTGTGAGCCATCCGTTTATAACTATATAGAGTGAAGAATTTAAAATACTTCCAAACTATCCTCTGCATCCACCCATGCCTGCATCTCGCCATCGAGTGCAAGTCTTGCATATTCCAGCGGATTATCAATTGCCAAAGCGTTCAGGCACCGTTGAGAATTAGGAGTGGTCTGTATCCCAGTTTCAGCCTGATTACAGTCAATCCGGAGGATGTAGCCGTCATAGTGGTTAATGTCTATGCTGTTATGCATCGGGTTATATTCAGCGTGTATCAATTTCATTGTTATTAGTCCTTTCATTTGAATTGGAGGTAAAAAGCCCATGGGCTTATTTTGGACTTGAAAAACCTTCGAAATAGATGTAATAATCACAAAATGTACCATTATACAAAATAAAACATTACTAGAAATATCTAAAACAATACAATTTGTGATATTAACAGTTGTGTTGCTACAATCATTGAGTAATCTTTGATAGATAGTATATAGCTTTTATGCTGGGGAAGTACTTGTACTTCCCCAGTTTTTTAAACAATAACTCAGAACAGTAATTCGGAACAGTAATTTAAAACAACAATTCAAAATATTAATTCAAAGATCAGTTTTTCTTTTAGCCATTTAGTGACACAGCTCTGTGTCGGATATTTCAAGATATTTACTTCAATTATTTGTATAATAGCATTATTTTTTAAGAGATTAGTTTGTAGAAAGTATACGTGCATAGGAAACATACAAGTAGTGATGTGAAAAATACATGTGAGAGAGGGTGAAATTATGAAATAGGTATGTTCCAGAGGCAAGGGAATACATGCGAAAAGAGAAAAAAGATGAAATAGGTATGTGCCAGAGGCGAGGAAACACATGCGAAAGAGGGTGAAATTATGGATTTGGTATGTGCCAGAGGTAAGGGAATACATGCGAAAAAAGAAAAAAGATGAAATAGGTATGTGCCAGAGGCGAGGAAACACATGCGAAAGAGGTGAAATTATAGATTAGGTATGTGCCAGAGGTAGGGGAATACATGCGAGAGAGGTTGAAATTATGGATTGGGTATGTGCCGGAGGTAAGAGAACACATGCGAAAAAAGAAAAAAGATGAAATAGGTATGTGCCAGAGGCGAGGAAACACATGCGAGAGAGGGGGAATTATGGATTAGGTATGTGCCAGAGGTAAGAGAATACATGCAAGAAAGGGAAAAATAAAGATAAAATGAAAAGCAATAAATGAAAAATATACGGTGGGAGGAAAAGGCTATAAAGGATTTACTATATGAACAATTGATAAAGAGAGAACAGTGGCTAAGGGATTTGAAACAAAATTTGGAAACAAGTATACAGAATGCACCATCAGGCAATCTGAAAATAATTAACTGCAGAGGCGTTGAACAATATTATTTGGACTCTGCTGAAACTAGAACATCCTATCCAAACGGAAAATATCTGCGAAAATCTGATTTCGAATTGGCAGGTAAACTTGCACAACGAAATTATGATGAGAAATTGCTGTCAGAGGTAGAAAAGCAATTAAAGAACATACAAAATATTATTAAAAAATATGAAAAACAAGAAATAGTACAGGTAGAAGAACTATATAGTGTCTATGACAGAATGAGTCCATCCAGGAAAAAAATGGTGGATTCGAGGATAATGTCGGATAAGGAATATGTGAATCAGTGGTCAGCACAAATATATTCAGGTAAAGATTTTGAAGAAGGACAGGCAGAAATTTACACAGAACAGAAAGAAAGAGTCAGATCAAAGTCAGAAAAGATCATTGCAGATATGTTGTACCATAAAAATATCCCATACAAGTATGAATGCCCTATAACCCTAAAGGGATTGGGAACGATATATCCGGATTTTACCTGCCTGAGGTTAACAGATCGAAAAACGATTTTATGGGAGCATTTGGGAATGATGACAGATCCGATTTATTGTCAGAAAGCTATGAAAAAAATAGACATTTACTCCAAGAATGGGCTTATACAAGGTAGAGACATTATATATACATTTGAATCAGAAAAATACAGTCTAAACACAATGAGTGTGGAAAATCTCATCAGTCAAATATTTAGTACATAAATGATGTCCGAAAAAAGATGTGAATACTTCCGTATAATCAAACAACTTCTGATAATATTTGTTGATAATATTTTGAAATGCAACTTTAGATAAAAGAAATATGTATGTTATAATGGAACATATAAGAAGTGAATAAAATACAGAAAAATCAGTGAAAAGGTAGAGAAATGGCAGAAAATGGCAGATAGAAGGCTTTTGACTTTAAGAAAAACAATAATGTTTTATATTTGTATATGGAACATTTTTTTATTGATCGGCTGTGCGAAGACTGAGATGGTGTCTGAGGACAATACAGTAACAAATGAAAATATTGTCAGCACCACAGGAACTATTGCAATTAAAACAGAAGCAATAGAAACAGAAGAAATAGAAACAGAAACGCAGGATGCAATCCAGCCATTTTCCGACCAACCACCGGAAGCCGCGCCGGAGTACAAGATCATCATGGTAGGGGATATACTGCTTCACACTCCGGTGGAGGAAAGCTGTCTGCAGCCGGATGGAAGTTACGACTATGATTCTCTGTTTTCCCATACAAAAGAGGAGATTGCTGCAGCAGATCTTGCCCTGGTGAATCAGGAGGTGATCATAGGCGGTGCAGATCTTGGAATCTCCGGGTACCCCTGCTTCAATGCCGATTACAGTCTCTGCGATTCATTGGTGGGAGCAGGCTTCGATGTCATCTGTCATGCCACGAACCATGCTATGGACAAGGGACGTGCGGGGCTGGTAAACTGTGCGGAGCACTGGAGGGACGAATACCCGCAGATCACTGTTCTTGGCATTCATGATACTGCGGATACCTCCACTTCCTGCGGCGCTGATCCGTCGATCATTGAGCTGGGTGACATACGGATTGCAGTCCTGAACTACACTTATGGAACCAACGGCATCTCCCTGCCGCCGGATATGCCCTATGCGGTGGATCTGTTGAATGAGGAACAGGTGGCGGCAGATATTCAGAGAGCAGAGGAACTGGCGGATTTCACTATCGTATGTCCGCACTGGGGAACGGAGTACAGGCTGACATCAGATGCTTCACAGGAGAAATGGACCAGGATATTCGCGGGAAACGGTGCAGATCTGGTACTGGGGACGCATCCTCATGTGATCGAACCCATCGACTGGGTGATTGATGAAGAGAGTGACCATGAAATGCTTGTGTATTATTCGCTGGGAAATTTCGTGAACTGGACATCCGGCACCGGAGAGGGAGTCGCTAACCGTATGGTAGGCGGCATGGCAGAGGTAACGATTACGAAAAATGATCACGGAGAGGTGGAGATCGCAGACTATGGGGTGAAACCTATGGTCAGCCATGTGACAACCGGCCCGGGCGGCGTGACGACTTATTTTTTGGAGAATTATTCAGAAGAACTGGCAGAAGAAAATGTGATCGTTTCGCAGGATTCCAATTTTTCCAGAGAATACTGTGTCAATTTGTGTGATTCCGTATGGGGAGACCTGTGGAAGGCAGAGTAGACAAGCGGCATTGAGTCTGTTAAAATAAAAAAAGTTGTTGATGAAACAACAAAATGCGACCTATTTGGCAGAATAATCCGTAGGCATCAGAGTCGGGGGCTTTTGACCCCGACATCATTTTTATACGCAAATTTATATCTCGATATGTTATACTAGAGCTGTGTAATGGGGTACGCAAACGAGAAGAGAGAAGGCAAAGGAGGAGTTACAATGAAACAACAGTTGGAACCGTTGTTTACGCCGTGGAAGATCGGTAACTGCGAGATTAAGAACCGCATTGTTCTGACATCCATGGGTGGCACAAACCTGTTGGGATGGATGGAAGTGAACCATTTTGACAAGGATGGTGCGAAGTTTATTCTGGAGGTAGCGAAAAATAACTGCGGTCTGGTGCTTCCGGGATGTCAGCCGGTATACAATCCCATGTACGGACAGTGGCTGTATAAGAAGAAAAAAATGTATGAGGATCTGGCAAAGTGGATGCCGGAATTTCACAAGACGGGAGCAAAGCTGTTCGTCCAGCTGACGGCAGGTTTCGGCAGATCGTTTACCATCAGTGAAATGATGGAGACCCTGTACACCAATAAGGCATTGCGGGTACTGGCGAAACCTTTTATGGATCTGGACAAGATTACAGCCGCACCCAGCCCGTCTCCGAACCGCTGGTCAGATAAAGTTCCTTCCCGGGAGATGACCGTGGAGGAGATTCAGGAGTTCATCACTGCATTCGGCAAGACTGCAAAATTATTAAAGGATGCCGGTGTGGATGGGGTGGAGATTCATGCGGTACATGAAGGCTATCTGCTGGATCAGTTTACTTTAAAATATGTGAATCAGCGAACCGATGAATATGGTGGATCTTTTGAAAACAGATATCGTTTTGCTGTAGAGATCGTAAAAGAGATCAAGAAAGTCTGCGGACAGGATTTCCCTGTATCTCTCCGCTACAGTGTGGAATCCAAGACCAAGGGGTTCCGTGAGGGAGCACTTCCCGGAGAAAGCTTCACAGAAGCAGGCCGTGATATGGCAGAATCCGAAAAAGCAGCGAAGTATCTGCAGGATGCCGGTTACGATATGTTAAACTGCGATAACGGTACTTATGATGCCTGGTACTGGGCACATCCCCCTATCTATATGCCGGAAAACTGCAATCTGGAGGATGTGGCGCATATCCGCAAATTCGTGGATATCCCTGTGGTATGCGCCGGACGTATGGATCCGGAGACGGCTGCGGCTGCTATTGCAGACGGAAGAATCGACGGTGCCGGATTCGCCAGACAGTTCCTGGCAGACCAGGAATGGGTGACCAAGCTGATGAATGATAAGGAGGACGATATCCGTCCCTGCATTTTGTGTCATAACGGCTGCTTCAACATGTGTCATTATAAGGGAGTTCCCAATGATCAGGCATTATCTGATTCCCTGCATCTGGCACGCTGTGCGGTAAATGCCGAGACCATGCAATGGGAGAAGCACAAGATCGTCCCGACCACCAGCCCGAAGAAGGTACATATTATCGGTGGCGGTATCGGCGGCATGGAGGCTGCCAGAGTACTGAAGCTGCGGGGACACGAGCCAGTGATTCACGAGCAGACAGATCACCTGGGCGGAACCTTTATTGCTGCCAGTGCGGAAAGCTACAAGGGAAAACTGCGGGATCTTCTGACCTGGTATCGGAAGCAGATGGCAGATCTGAAAATTGAGATTCATTACAATGAAAAAGTGGAGAGTATCGCCCCGTTTGCCGGTGCTCCCGTGATCATCGCTACCGGAGCAGTGCCCAGAGTACTGAAAAAAGTGCCCGGTCATGAGAAGATGGTTGAGGCATGCGAATACCTTACCGGTACTCCCGTAGGAGAAAAGGTTGCCGTCATCGGCGGCGGACTCACCGGCTGTGAGATTGCTTATGAACTGGCGCTGCAGGGCAAACAGCCTGTAATCGTAGAGATGAAAAACGATCTCATCGCCCAGACCGGAGTATGCCTGGCCAACAGCTCCTATCTGAGAGAGTGGTTCGCCTGGAAGAAAGTGCCCGTATATCTGGAAACTACGCTGCAGGAAGTAAAGGATGACAGCATCGTATGCAAGGATGCTTCCGGAAAAGAGATCACAATTCCCTGTGACAGTGTGATCAGCTCCGCAGGATACATTCCCAATCCACTGGTACCGAAGGGCAGCAATGTAAACCTCGTAGGTGACTGTGACGGTGTAGGCAATCTGCGAAGTGTCGTATGGCGCGCTTATGAAGTTGCCATGAAGATTTAAAGGGAGGGAAATCAATGAACTTAACAAAAGAACAACAGGAAATATATGATGGAAAACAGGGAGCGACCCTGGCGAAGGTCATGCAGACGCTGGTGCGCTACGGCGAGCTGTTCGGTGCGGACGGTATGGTGCCTGTGACCAGTAAATACAACCATCTGGTAACCTCTTTCGGATTGAAAGCACTGGCGCCGGTGTATGAACTGATGAATCAGCTGATCGAATCCGGCAATGTATCCAAACAGAAATTTTCCGCCGATCCGAGACCACTGGATCCCAATGTGCCCAGTTCTTTTTTACAGGATTTTGTGTTCAAGAATTTCATGTACTCCAAGCAGGATGATTACGAGAAACAGCTGACACAGCTGGGTATCATGGAAAAGGATGCTTACACCTGCACCTGTTACATGGATGAAGTGGGAAATATCCCGGCCATGGGAGAGGTGCTGTCCTGGTCTGAGTCTTCCGCAGTGGTTTATGCCAACTCCGTATTGGGGGCAAGATGCAATCGTAACTCCGGTATCATTGACCTCATGGGCTCGGTAGTAGGCTATGTGCCCCGTTTTGGTCTGTTAACGGATGAAGGCAGAAAAGCCACCTGGATCGTTAAGATCGAGACCACGAAAAAGCCGGAAGCACAGCTGCTTGGATCTGCCATCGGTATGAAAGTGATGGCGGATGTTCCCTATATCGTAGGACTGGGCAAGTGGCTGGGCGGTGAACTGGATGATGCAGCAAAGACCTATCTGAAAGACTTCGGCGCAGCGACTGCGTCCAACGGTGCGGTAGGTCTGTACCATGTGGAAAATATCACTCCGGAGGCTGTAAAATACGGAAAAGATCTGATTGCGGAGGATGCAAAAGTCTACGTGGTAGATGATGCGGAACTTCAGAGGGTCTATGAGAGCTATCCGGTGATCTGGAAAAAGAAGGATGCCAAGCCGAAGCTGTGTTTCATGGGATGTCCCCATATGAGTTTACAGCAGCTCATCGACTGGACGGAAAAAGTCTCTCAGAGCCTGAAAGAAGCCGGTAGAGCCAGAGTGTGTATTCCTACCGTATTCACAGCGGCACCTGCGGTACTGAAAAAGTTTCAGGAGACCCCTTATGCGGAGACATTAAAAGCAACGGGAGTCATTACTTCCTATATCTGCCCGTTAATGTACATGAATAATCCTCTCAGCGAGAAGATGCCGGTCATTACTTCCAGCAACAAGCTGCGTACCTATACCAGCGCAAGATATTATACCGATGCTGAGATCTTAGAGCAGATTACGAAGGGAGGAGCGGACAAATGAAAGAATTTAAAGGAAGAATCGTAGCCTCCGGAACTGTAACAGCCAAGGCACTGGTATCTCACGGGGGTCTGAACACACTGGCATCTTTCCAGAAGGCATTACAGTTCGGCGATAAAAAAGCAACCTGCGGAGATCAGAATAATCCCGACCTCTATGGTAAACAGATGGCGGGCAAAGCCCTGTGCCTGCCGACGACCATAGGATCTACCACCGGCGGACTGGTACTTTACTGTGCCTGCTCCATGAACAGGCAGCCGGCATGCATGCTGTTTTCCGAACCTATTGATTCCCTGGCAGCAGCCGGAGCTATTTTGGCAGATGTGTGGCTTGACAATGTGCAGATGCCTGTTATTGACAGCCTGGGGGAAGAGTTCCTGGAATATGTGAAGGATGACATGAATATTACCGTAAAAGAAGACGGTACGGTAGTAGTGGAATAGTTCAAATAGCTTTAAGAACAGCTTTCGAAGGAAACTTCGGAAGCTGTTTATTATTTTATGAAAAAACTTTATGGAAAAAATTTATTTTTCTGCAACCGAAAATACGATATGCTTATCTAATGTATGTGAACACAAAATACCTTGCAAGGCATCCGGCCGGATGAAGAACGGGAGGAACCATGGAGAAACTGGTGAAAAAAGCGAAAAAAGGAGACGCGGAAGCATTCATTGCTCTGATGGAACAGAACAGGCAGAGCATGATACGGATCGCGTTCGCTTATCTGGGGAACGAAGAGGATGTTGCCGATGCCATGCAGGAGACCATACTTTCAGCTTTTGAAAAGCTGGATACCTTACGAAGAGCCGAATATTTCAGAACCTGGCTGATTCGTATTCTGATCAACCAATGTATTACAATGATACGGCACAGGAGTCGGACGGTTCCCATGAACGAGGCGGAGGAAGCTTCACAGTTCTATGATTTCAGTACAGATCTGGAATTCAATGATCTATTGAAAATTCTGCCGGAGGACAGCCGGCTGATCTTCCAGATGTATTATGGGGAACAGTTTTCCATAGGAGAGATCGCACAGCTGCTCCATATGAAAGAAAATACGGTGAAGAGTAAAATTCACCGGGGCAGAGAACATCTGAGATCGCAGATGGGTGTAGGAAAGGAGAATAGCCATGACAAACAGTCCGTTGATTGACAGAAAAATAGAGGAAGCATACGGAATTATCAGAGAAAGATCGGAAAAGAAAAAAAGACAGAGTCGAAAAAGAAAGTTTGTGCAGACGGGGGCTGCTGCGGCAGCGATTGTTGTAGCTATTGGATTCTGTGCGGCAAATCCGGTCTTGGCAAAAGAACTGCCTTTGATCGGCAGCGTGATAGAACGGGTA
The DNA here is from genome assembly GCF_051972595.1 of Simiaoa sp. Classification (NCBI taxonomy): domain Bacteria; kingdom Bacillati; phylum Bacillota; class Clostridia; order Lachnospirales; family Lachnospiraceae; genus Simiaoa; species Simiaoa sp. Next base: position 137,504 of record NZ_JBOKRY010000004.1, read on the forward strand.
CAGGAGCTGCTGGGGTTCCAGGAGATTCCGACAGAAGAAATTGTAACGCTGGTACCAACAGGGCAAGGAAAATACAATGCCGGGGAGAGAGAAGAGGCTGGGGACAACAATACCGGAGCCACTGGGATCCAGAGTACGGAAACCAGTGTGGAAGCTACAGAACCGGCGCAGTATCAGGTATCGGATCAAGGCTACACCATTACCTTGACGGATTATTATGCCACAAACCAGGCAATTTTCCTGGGGGTAAAAATGGAGAGCGAAGAGGGATTCCCGGAGATGTCAGCGGACAGCGACGGAAAAAGTCAGATCATGATCGCAACGCTGGAGGAGTATTCCTTCCGAAGCGGCGATCCGGTACACGGGGGCAGGGCGCTTGTGGGGCAACTTGTGGATAAACATACTTTTCTGGGACTGATCCGTATCGATTACAAATCGATCCAGACAGGGGATCAGGGATACTATGAACAGATTCCGGAAGACATGACACTGCAACTGGAAATCCCGTATTTTTTCCTATATCCGAAGGGGGCTTCTAAGGAGACAGTACGCGGAAGTTGGAAATTCCCGGAGTTTTCCATTGCGCAGAGCGATAAGGAAATGCAGGTCATAGAGATAGGCGAAACGAATGCAGCGGGCTTCGGGCTGGACAGAATCGAAGTCTCTCCGGTGGAGCTTACGGTATATGACATTTTCCCGGAAGATCATCTTGTTGTGACCGTAGTGTTGGATAAAGATGGAAGAAAACTGACATACGCAGGAAACAATACCAACGAGCTGGCGGTCAGCGGATACGATATATCCGAGATCACAGTGTACCTCTATGATTATGATGAATACATGGAGATCAAGGGGCTGGCACTGGGAGAAAATTCGACAGCATTCCGGGAAATACTTGAGAAAAATGCTCTTTATGAAAAAAAGATTTCGATAGAAACAGACAAATCGTAGTATATCTGCTGTGGCAGCCGCAATGACAGCTGAAGTGGGAACAAAAACGGCTTTCGGAGATCTCCCGGAAGCCGCTTGTTGATGGATTTCAAAATCGCTGATAATGCACCGCACATATTATTTGGTCAGTTCAGCAACGACCTGATTGATGACCTTGCCGTCAGCCTTGCCCTTCAGTTCGCCCATAACAGCCTTCATGATCTGTCCCTTATTTTTCGTAGCCAGAACCTCTGCGAATTTCTCTTCCAGAATTGACTTGACTTCCTCAGCGGAGAGCATCTTGGGAGCAAATTCGCTCATGATCTCATAGCGTTTTTTATATTCTTCCAGCAGCTCGGTACGGTCTGCGGGGCAGGTGTCAATCTGCTCCTTCACGGATTTGATCTCTTTTAAGATGGCTTCGTTGGCCATCTCATCGGGAATGTTGTCACGGCAGCCGTTGTCGATTCCTTTTTTCTTTACAGCGGATACCAGTGCGGAGATGGCATCCTTTCTGAATTTATCCTTTGCCTTCATGGCAGCGATCATAGCGTCCTGTAATTCTTTTAATTTCATAGTGGTCTCCTCTCTGGAACAAAATCTCCAAATGCTTTCTGTGTTTTATTATACTCTCATAGATGAAAACTGAAAAGAAGAAAATGTGAATGCCTGTCAGCTTATATCCGGCTTGTTTACACAGATATTACATGTTGTTTACCTGCCCAGGATAGTGTTGCTGCAACAGTTTTGGTAACATATAATGCGCCTTGGAGAAAAAAGTAACTGCGAAACAGGATGTAGAGTATCCTGGCACGAATTTGCAGGCGGATGGTACAATGAACACGAAATAAGATGTATATAAAGACACGGTAATCAACACATGATGGAAGGAAAGAAGTAGAAAAATGACATATAGTGAAATCAGAAAAAATGAAGAAGTACTGACATTTATTAAAAAAGGAAATGCAAATCTGGGAGCCATGGGATTCACCGATCATTCGGAGGCGCATTCGGGACTGGTGGCAGAGCGGGCAGCAGAGATTCTGAAAAAATTTGGGTATCCGGAAAAAGATATTGAACTTGTGAAGATCGCCGGATTCATGCACGATATCGGAAATGCGGTGAACCGTAGCCATCATGCAGAGTACGGGGCGCTGCTTGCAAATGACATTCTGAAGAAGACAGATCTGCCCCTGGAGGACCGGGTGCAGATCGTGTCCGCTATCGGACTGCATGACGAATCTACCGGCGGTGCTACCGATCCCATCTCCGCGGCGCTGATCATTGCAGATAAGACCGATGTCCGCAGGAGCAGAGTCCGGGAGAAGAATAAGGCAACCTTCGATAAACACGACCGCGTCAATTATGCGGTTACGGATACGAAGCTTAAGATCAATGTGGAGAAGAGAGTGATTTCACTGAATCTGCAGATTGATCCGAAGATCTGCAGCATGTATGAGTATTTTGAGATATTCCTTGGACGTATGATGATGTGTAAGCGCGCAGCGGAAGTGTTGGAGGCATCCTTTAAGCTGACCGTGAACGGATCCAAGGTGTTGTAAATTGAGAGTTAGCGAAGAAAATTGTATCTAATCCCCGTAGCCCTTGGCAGGGTATAAGAAACGCGGCACTGCTTATTCTTATACCCTGCCGGGGCTACTGATTTCTTGAAAACCTTCATGGGTCTATAGAAGATAAATTTCCCTGTAGGTACTTTTGGGGACAGGTAAAAAACAAAAACTAAACAATATGGGTCTATAGCTAAAAAATTGCCTGCCAGATACTCAATTTCTTCAAAATGAGTACCTCAGAGCCGGTTTTTTCCCTATAGACCCATATTCATCTTTTTATGCGTTATTTGTAGCAATTTTAGTATCTCACAACTCATTTTTTCTGTATAGACCCAAAATACAGGACACCCACGACGAACATTTTAGAATATAGAGTTCCCTTGTTATACCTTCCGGTTTTCACATTTTGGGTATCAGCAGCAAAATAAGCTTCCCATGTGGGATTGATAATCATTTAATTTTACATAATTAGATGTCAGTAGAAAGTTTT